>CABQMM010000024.1 GCA_902465215.1 uncultured Bacillota bacterium | reverse complement strand
GTACCAAGGAAATGATATTGGAAAGGACAGAAAAAGGCAACCGATAAGTCAAAATCGATTGCCTTTTAACATAGTACAATCCCACAAGTCCGTCCCACAACAAACATCGAAGGAAATTAGCATCCCACAAGTCCATCCCACAATTAAATCATCCCACAAGTAATTTTGGATACCCGGAAAGAGAGGCAACCTCCTTATCTTTTATCCGGCTGTTTTATTGTTTGTAGGTATAGACAGCTTGGATAACGGCATATAATGCGTAGTAGACAACGGTGCAGACAAATAATGTGTGGCAAAAAGCTGGAAAGTTGTAAGGAGGGACAGCATGGAAAACCATTACATAAACATTGATAATCGAAAGAGAATAACCATCAGTCAGGTGGCGGATGTGGATGCGTTCGACGAGGATATCTTATGGGCGAACCTGAAAGAAGGCGGGCTGGAGATAACCGGGGAAAATCTGAATGTTGAGAAGCTGGATTTACAGGACGGAATTCTGATTGTGACTGGAGAAATCTGCTCCGTTTCGTACACGGATAAGGGCTCAAAAAAGGCGAGAGGTCTTGGAAGATTCGGAAAGCGAAAAGAAAAATGACCGAGTTGATTAAAAGCCAGCTCATCGTTATACTGACAATGCTTTACTGCGGACTTTGTGCGGGACTGATTGCTGATGTTTTCCGCGCTTTCGCCGAGGTGTGGCATGTCCATCGCTGGGTGAAGGGTGTGCTGGGCGGAGTCTTTTTCCTTTGCATCGGTTTTTTGTACAGTGAGTTTGCGTTTTTCTGTGATAATGGGAAGATAAGCTTTCTTGGGATATTTTCATTCCTCGCAGGTCTTTGGTTGTGGAAGAGATTCTTTTGTGGTATACTCTTCATGGGTGAGGAAAATGAGAAAAAAGAAAAGCAATTTAAGGGAATACGAAAAAAATAACAGAGTAATAAACATCCCTCAGGCGCAGACAGAGCGCAGGCAGCGGCTTCAGGAACAGAGAAACCGCCGAGGGAATGTCGAGCCGTTTGACCCTGAGAACGCGACACGTGAATACGGCAGGAGTACGGCAAAGAAAACAAAATAAATCATACGAAACTGATTGTATGCGCTGTGATAATTCTTCTCATAGTGTATTTTGCCATATCTGCAATTAAAATTGTTAAGCTCGGTAAAGAAAAGGATGCGGCAGCCGCATACAATGCAGAACTGATGAAGGACAAGGAAAGCCTTGAGCTGCAGCTTGAGAACATCAACTCGCCTGATTACATAGAATCGCAGGCGCGGCGCGACCTCAAACTGATAAAGCCAAACGAGCTTCTCTTTGTTTTTCCGGATAGTGATTACAGCAAGGACGAAGAAAATGGAGAAAATCAAAGTCAATGAAGTCATAATCGTTGAGGGCCGTGATGATACAGCGGCGGTCAAGCAGGCAGCAGACGGTCTTATTATCGAAACCCATGGGTTTGGAATTCGCAGGCAGACATGGGAGCTCATCAAAAAAGCTTACCGGGAAAAGGGCATTATCATTCTGACGGACCCGGACTTTTCAGGAGAAGAAATCCGTAGGAAGCTGACGGAAAAGTTCCCGGATGCCAAGCAGGCATTTTTAGACCGCACGCTTGCAACGAAAAAAGGTGACATCGGCATCGAAAATGCTGCGCCGGAGGCGATTGCCGAAGCACTTTTGAAAGCGCACTGTACGGTAAAAGACGGAGCAGAGGATGCGTTTACGGAAGAAGAAATGTTCCGAAACAGGCTTGCAGGTGATGCTGCTTCCAGGCAGAGACGAGAAAAAGTCGGCAAAGCGCTGGGCATCGGCTATGGAAATGCGAAAGCGTTTCTCAGCAAGCTGAATAAATTTAACATAAGCAAAGAGGAGTTTTATGAAGCTTTACGCACCATCGACGATTAGAGAAATCAAGGAAAAGTACGGATTCCGCCTGACGAAAAGTCTGGGGCAGAATTTTTTGACGGATAAAAATATCATAGACCGCATTATAGAGGGCGCGCAGATCGGTGAGAACGATTTGGTTATCGAAATCGGACCGGGAATCGGTGTGATTACTTACGAAGCATCGCTTGCGGCAAGAAAGGTAATCGCCGTGGAAATCGACCGCAATCTGATTCCGATTCTAGCAGAAACACTGGCGGAACGGGACAATATCGAGGTTGTAAACCGCGACATCCTGAAAACAGATGTCAATGCGCTGATTGCGGAAGCAAGAGAAAAGGATCCGGCAATTGAAAAGGTTCGGATTATCGGAAATCTTCCGTATTACATCACAACTCCGATTATTATGAAGCTCCTTGAAGAGGGAGTCTGCGCAGACGGAATTACCGTTATGATGCAGAAGGAAGTTGCGGATCGGATTAAAGCACCTGCTGGAAATAAAACCTATGGCGCATTGTCTGTTGCCGTGCAGTATTACTGCGAGGTTGAAGGCGTTGTGAATGTGCCGAAAGAGGTTTTCGTGCCGCAGCCGAAGGTGGACTCCGCAGTGTTGAATTTAAAAATAAGAAAAGAAAAGCCGGTAGAGCTTATGGACGATCAGGTTTTCTTTCAGGTCGTAAAAGCAGGTTTTGGACAGAGGCGAAAGACCTTGAATAACTCGCTTATGGGGGTAGAGGGTATTACCAAGGAAATCGCAGGCGCTGCGCTTGAAGCAGCGGGAATCGAGCCTTCCAGACGCGCGGAAACGCTGACTCTGGAGGAATTCGCAAAATTATCAAACGAGGTGAAATTGAGATTATAACGCAGAAAGGGAAACAGAAATGGATGAGAATAATAAAAAGGACAAGCTGGAGAAGTTTGAACATTTTAACCAGTTTGAAAAGTTAGACAGAAAAGTTGAAGAAACGATTCGCGAAGTTGAAACGATGGACAGGCGCAAATTTTACAAGAACAGCTTTGTCTTCGCGGGTGTATGGGCGCTTGTTCTGAATTTGATTATCGAAACGCTGGGAAGATTTACAACCGCAGGTATATTCGGCGGTTTGAAATTCATGGTCAGCGATCCGATTGTTTTTTTGTACAATGCTTTGATTTTATTTACGACACTTGTGATTGCCTCTTTAGTTAAGCGTAGAATTTTCGTCTTTACGATTGTTTCTATCTTCTGGCTGGGCATCGGCATTGTCAACGGCGTAATTTTGACGCAGCGTATGACGCCGTTTACGGTAAAGGATTTAAGCAATTTGAGCGACGGGCTTACGATTGTTACGAATTATCTGAAGACATGGGAGATTGTGCTTGCCGTGGTTGTAGTAGTTTTAGCAATCCTCGGACTCGTACTGCTTTTTATCAAGGGACCGCAAAAAAAGGACAAGCTTCACAGAAAGAGAAATGTTGTGGCAGTCTGCCTTGTGTTCCTGTTTACATTCCTCTCGTCTTCTTTAGCAATCAGCACCGGAGTTGTGGAAACCTTCTTCGGAAACTTAGCTTATGCGTACAGAGACTACGGTGTGGTATACTGCTTTACGAATACATGGCTGAATACGGGGATTCATAAGCCGGCGAAGTACAGTGAAGAAAGCATTTTGAATATTTTCGATAAAAACGAGCTGGGTGACGACAATGCGATGCTTCTAAAGCAAAAAGATGTGGACGAGCAGTACCCGAACATCCTTTTCCTTCAGTTGGAATCCTTTATCGATCCGATGACGATAAAGAGCATCGAGCTTTCGGAGGATCCTTGCCCGAACTTCCGTAAGCTCATGAGCGAATATTCCTCAGGACAGCTTTTGGTTCCGGCATGCGGTGCGGGAACTGCCAATGTTGAATTTGAGGTTTTGACAGGCCTGAGCGTGAAGTTCTTCGGGCCGGGTGAATATCCGTATAAGGCGATTTTGAAGGAAGAAACGGGGGAGAGTCTCGCTTACGACCTTGACAGTCTGGGTTATAAATCGCATGCGATTCACAACCACAGAGCGGTATTCTACAACCGCAATACCGTATTTTCCAATATCGGTTTTGATACTTTCACCAGCGTGGAATACATGAAAAATGTAGCGAAAACGCCGAAAAACTGGGCGAAGGACAAGGCTTTGACAGAGTGTATCGAGGATGCGCTGGACTCTTCGGAAGGAAGAGATATGATTTACACGATTTCCGTTCAGGGACACGGAAAATATCCGAGCGAGCAGGTAATTTTAGACCCCAAAATTCAGGTCTTATCTGCGCCGAGCGAGGAACTGAAGTGGAAATATGAATACTATGTCAACCAGATTTATGAAATGGACCAGTTCATCGGTGATTTAATTGATAAGCTTTCCAAGCGTGACGAGCCGATTATGCTGGCGATGTACGGCGACCATATTCCGGCAATCGATATGACGGAAGACGATTTGGAGAGCGGAAACCTCTATGCGACGCAGTATTTAATCTGGAATAATTTCGGATTGCCGAAAGACGATGAAAACCTTCACACCTATCAGCTTGCATCACATATGATGGATATGGTAGATTTACAGGTAGGAACGATTTTCACCTACCAGCAAAATCACAAGAACAGCGAGACATATTTAGACGACTTGAAGGCACTGGGCTATGATATGCTCTACGGTAAGCGCTACATTTACGGCGGGACGAATCCGTTCACACCGACGAGGCTGAAGATGGGCGTCAACGATATTACGATTGACGATGTCGTTAAGATTGGCGACAGATATTATATCAAGGGTAAAAACTTCACGCAGTACAGTAAGGTTACCTTGAATGGCAAGGAGCTGAAAACAATCTATCTGGGCGAGAACATTTTGGGTCTTTTAGAGGATGTTGATCCGGAAGAGGCTGCAAACATGAAGGTCAGCCAGATTGAAACCAAGAACAAAGAAATTCTGAGTACAACGGAGTAAGAAAGGCAGCAGACAGACACGATGCAACCGGGACATTTTATTGGAATCGCCATGGCTTTGGCAGCATTTATCATTGTAGAACTAAAATCCTCCGCGAAGGTAAAAAGCGCGGCGGACTTTGACAAGGGAGGCGGAAAAGGAGGCGTGTTTCTGGTATGCGGAACGCTGCTGGGAACGATTATCGCGGGACAGTCGACGATAGGAACGGCACAGTTTGCGTTTACCTATGGGCTGGCGGGAATCTGGTACACGCTTGGTTCGGCGCTCGGCTGTCTGATGTTCTACTTCGGCTATATCATACCGCTGCGAATATCGCATGACAGCACGCTGACAGAGGTTATCGGCGACGAGTTTGGGCCGCAGGCTTCCTACTTCGGCTCAGTGCTCTGCACGCTCGGAATGCTTATCAGTGTGGTCTCCAACATGATTGCATCATCGGCACTTGTAACGGCACTGACAGGCTGGAAGCTTTGGGAGGGCTGCCTGCTGGCAATGGTACTGATGTTTGCCTATGTAGCGCTCGGCGGCGTAATTGGTGCAGGAATGGGCGGCGTTGTTAAAACGATACTGCTTTATATCCTGACGATTACCTGCATTTTCGTGACGATTCGGCTGACCGGGGAAATCGGACCGGGCACAAAGCTGGATGTAGACATTCACGATCTATTCGCCAGAGGCGTGGCAAAGGAGCTTTTCAACGGTCTTGCACTTATTTTAGGGATAATTTCTACGCAGTCCTATGCGCAGGCATTTTGGGTTGCAAAGAACTATCATGTTGCCAGAAAAGGCGCTTTAATCGGGGCACTGCTGTGCCTTCCGGTTGGGTTTGGAAGCGTGCTGGTTGGAATTTTTATGAAGAACCACAATCTGGCGAATGCGGCGGAAGCCTTTCCGACTTTCCTGCTTCATTATATGAATCCGCTTATCGGAGGGTTGGGGCTTGGAGCACTGATTATCACGGTTGTGACAGGCGCAGGCGGACTGGTGCTTGGGGCTTCGACGATTTTAGTCAGAGATATTTTAGGCAGACGAAATAAAAAATACCTTGAAGGAAAGCGCCATCTGATTGCAATGCGGACGACGATTGTAACCATTCTGCTTTGCGCAGCGATTATTGCTGTGAGCCTTCCGGGAACACTGATGAACGACCTCGGATTCCTTTCCATGGGACTTCGCGGAACGGTCATTTTCGTGCCGCTGAGTCTGGCATTGTTCTTTAAAGGGAGATTCGATTCGAAATGGGTATGCGCGTCCATGATTGCAGGACCGATTTTGCTTATCATCGGAAATATTGTTAATATAGGACCGCCGCCGCTGATTTGGGGCGTTGCGGCAAATCTCATCATTTGTATGATGGGTTACAGAAAAACACAGGAGGTGCTTTCAAAATGAAAACAATCGAAACCGAAAGACTGCTTTTGACGCCGTGGACGACGGACAAAGCGGATGTAGAGGGACTGTATGCGTATGCAAAAAATCCGAATGTCGGACCGAACGCAGGCTGGAGTCCTCATGCAAACTTGGAAGAATCAAAGGAGATTATCGAGACTTTATTTCTTCCGAATAAGGTTTGGGCAATCCGTGAAAAGGAAAGCGGCAAAATCATGGGAAGCATTGGACTGGAACCCGACCGGCGCAGGGAAGATGTAAAAAGCCTGGAAATGGGCTATTCTCTGGGCGAAGAATTTTGGGGATGCGGCTATATGACGGAGGCTGCCAGGGCGGTGATGGATTATGCTTTTCGCGAACTTGACATCGTGGTGATGGCAATCTGCACCGGGCCGGAGAATAAACGCTCGCAGCGCGTCATTGAAAAATGCGGCTTCCGCTTTGAGGGAATCCAGCGGAAGGGCTACCACATCTACGACGGAACAGATCGGGACAATGTAGTCTATTCCATATTAAAAGAAGAGTTTTTGGACGGAGAAAAAGAATAAACAGAAGAGAGAAATATGCAAAAGATAAAGAACTGGTTTTTACGACTGCTTATCGTTTTGATTGCGCTTGCCATGATAGGCGTTTTGCTTGTCATGCTTATCAATAACCGCGTAAAGTCACAGACAAAGGATGATATTTTATATGCGATGCAGGCGGATATGGAAATAAATGCTGTAAGCCTGCAGAATCTTAAAGATTTTCAGGCGGAGTGTGCAATCGTGCTTGGGTGCGGAATTGAAGACGAAGAAACCCCCAGCCCTATGCTGAAGGACAGGCTGGATACAGGTATTAAACTTTATACCGAAGGAATTGTACCGAAAATTTTGCTGACGGGAGACAACGGGCAGGTTGGGCATAACGAAATTCATGTTATGCTGAAATACACCCGCGAAGCAGGCGTTCCGGAAAATGATATTTTCTGTGACCATGCGGGCTTTTCCACTTATGACTCGATGTATCGCGCTGCCGATATTTTTAAGGTGCAGCGGGCGATTATCGTAACGCAGAAGTACCACGAGTACCGGGCACTGTATATCGCGAAAAAACTGGGCATCGAGGTATGCGGCGTTGCGGCGGAGCAGGATTCCTATTTCGGTCAGTCTTATCGGGAACTGCGGGAAATTCTTGCGCGGGACAAAGACTTCGTCAAGGCGATTCTCAGGCAAAAAGCAACCTACGGCGGTGAGGCAATTCCAATCAGCGGAAGCGGAATTACCAGCCACGGTGAATAAAATACGCACGAAAACGGCGAAACAGGCATAGTATGTAGAGGACGGAAATGTCCTCTATTTTTATTATGCGAGGAAGGTCAAATTATGATATATCTGGATAATGGCGCCACATCTTACCCGAAGCCAAAGGGAATGGTGGCGGCGATGGAGGAGTGTATTTTAAAATACTGCGGCAATCCCGGTCGTTCAGGGCATTTCATGTCCATGAAAACAGGTGAGGAAGTATATCACGCCAGAAGAAAGATTGCAGAGCTTTTTAACATTGAGCAGGCAGAACGGCTTATTTTCACGAAAAATACGACGGAGGCGCTGAATCTGGGGCTTACAGGACTCCTGAAGGAGGGTGACCATGTCATTACGACTTCGATGGAACACAACTCGGTACTGCGTCCGCTGAAATCGCTGGAGCGCAAAGGCGTTTCACAGACGGTAATCCGCGCAGACAGGCAGGGAAGAATCAAAGTCTCCGATATTGAAAAAACGATAAGGCCGAACACGAAGCTGATTGTAATTACGGCAGCGTCTAATGTTACCGGAACGAAAATGCCGCTTGCTGAAATCGGTGGTCTGGCAAGAAAACGCGGCATTCTCTTTATGGTCGACGGCGCACAGGGTGCAGGCTGCATGAAGATTGATGTCCGCGAGATGAACATTGGCATGCTGGCAGTGCCGGGGCATAAAGGCCTTTTAGGCCCTCTGGGAACCGGATCGTTATATGTAAGCCCGCAGACGGAAATTGCGCCTCTGCTTGCGGGCGGAACCGGAACGGAATCGAAAAGCCGCATCCAGCCAAGAGAGTTTCCGGATGGATTTGAGGCAGGAACAATCAATGCTCCTGGGATTATCGGCATGGGATTTTCAGCCGAGTTTGTGGGTAAAATCGGAGTCGAAGTAATCGAAGAATACGAAAGAAATCTCATAGGCTGGCTTGACGAAACCTTCGACAATATGGATTTTGTTCACAGATACGGCCCGGACTGTGAAGAAAAAACGGGAATTACGCTCATCAATGTAGACGGAATCGGGGCGGAAGAACTTACCACGACGCTTAGCAGCGAATACGGAATCGCGGTGCGTGGCGGCTACCACTGCGCAGGACTGGCACATAAGACCATCGGCACATGGAATACAGGCGCTGTACGAATCAGCACCGGACCGTTCAACACGAAGAGAGATGTGGAAAAAATTGCAGACGCGGTCTGGAAAATCGGCAGTAGACAAAACGCTTAAAAATGTGTAAAGTAAATGTAAGAAAAAATCACCCACAGCACAAGATTTGATGATATACTATAGGCAAAGATGATGTGAAAAAAGATCAGGAGACACAGAATGAAAAAGAAACTAATTGCAATCTTTATGATATTTATGATGAGCATTTCTTTTCTCGCTTGCGGAAGTATGGATGATTCGAAAACACCAACGGACGCTGATACACAGACGGAAGCAGACAGCGATGCCAACAAAGATGAGGACGCAGGAGAAATTACCGACAGCGTTCCCGATGTCATTATTCCAAACAGCATTGCAGACGAAAGCAAAGTAGAGTATGATTTAGGCGCTAAGGCCGCTAAGAACTTTAGCATGTCGAAGACGCTGAAAAAGATAAGCTATAAAGATCTTTCTAAAATTGGAGACACGTTGGAAAGTGCGATGGAAAAGGGACTTTCGAAGTCTGGCTTGAGCAATTTTGTAATTTCGTTCAATGAATACGAAGACGACGAGGCGGATAACATCGACCGGCTTGCATATGTGGTAGCGCTTGAGGACGACGATATGGAAAAGGCCTCGATTGAGATGGGCGCATATCACAGCACGAAAGACGATAAATACTATCAGTATAATTTCTATACTTCCGAGACGCTCACAAGCGATACTGCATCCGTGAAAGCGATTTTGGCGGAAATCAAGAGCGCATACGGGGTGACCCTTTCGCAGTCAAAGGTCGAAAAAGCCCTGAAGGCGGCATGGAAGCAGGCAAAGGCAAACGAAGATTATTACGGCGTATATCAAAAAACAGAATATAAAGACGACGGTTATCGTGACGGCGTTACCGCGGGCATTGATGTCGGCTATGACGAGGAAGGCAACATGAGTGCTTACATCTATGTTGAAAGAGAAAGATTGTATACAAAACAGTAAAGGAAAGGCAGGAAAAAAATGAGCAAAGCACAGTTGGTCTATATAAATTTTATAACCGAAACAGTTAGACGCGGAGAGGTCTGGATGCTGATGAAAGAGGAACGGGTTGCGATCGTCGAAACAGAAGATGGACCGAAGGTTCCTCTCTGGGCGTCACGAGAAGAGGCAAGCGAACATCGCATTGCAGACTGGAAGGACTTCGAGCCTGTAAATGTCTCTTTGCCGGAGTTCCTTTGCATCTGCGTACCGGAGTTCTCAGACGATGATGTAGACGCTATCATCGGGCTGGATGAAGAGGGTGGAATCGCAAGAAACATCGAGGAGCTCGATATGGATTTAAGGGATGAAGCGGACGAGCAGGGAGTCGACCTCGACAGTCTTGAGGACGAAGTTATGGATATGATGGACAGCGTGGATGTTTATGA
>CABQMM010000023.1 GCA_902465215.1 uncultured Bacillota bacterium | reverse complement strand
CGGAGGAGGGCTGCTCCTGCTGCTGCGACTGCAAGTGCTGCTGCGGTTCCCTGTTCTGCGCTCATGCCTTTAGAGGCAGAATCCTCTTCTCCGGTTTCGGCTGCAGGCTCTTCTTTGGCAACGAAATCATCGCCGCCCCAGTCGTTTACTTCGGCAGGCTGCTCTTCATCTGTGCTGTTCTTTTCAATTCTGCCGTTTTCGGTATTGTCCTGCCATGTGATTTCATCTGCGTAGGCAGGCAGTGCAAATGTCATAATGATTAGGATGATTGCTGTGATGAATGTTGAGATTTGTTTCTTCATTTTAACTTTTCTTCTTTCTTTCGCTTATTTCACAAATTTTTTCAAATATTTCAGCGTGCGAATCAGCTGACAAGTATAGCTCATTTCATTATCATACCATGCAACCACGCGCACTTCATAGATATGCGTACCGCACTGCTGTGCAAGCGTCTGCGTTGCATCAAACAGCGAGCCGTAACTCATTCCTATAATATCAGAGCTTACAAGCTCTTCTTCCGTATAGCCGAAAGATTCGTTTGCAGCCGCCTTCATCGCCGCGTTGATTCCTTCTACCGATACAGAGTCCGTCATATCTTTCAGCGTTGCGTCCAGAATTGTAATCGAGCCTGACGGTACCGGAACACGCTGCGCCGAACCGATGAGCTTTCCGTCCAGTTCCGGAATAACCAGTCCGATTGCTTTCGCTGCGCCTGTCGAGTTCGGAACGATATTGATTGCGCCTGCCCTTGCTCTTCTGAGGTCGCCTTTTCTGTGCGGTCCGTCAAGGAGCATCTGGTCGCCTGTATAAGCATGAATCGTAGTCATAAAGCCCGTGCGAACCTCTCTGTAGTCGTTCAGAGCTTTTGCCATCGGTGCAAGGCAGTTTGTCGTGCAGGACGCGCCTGAAACAATATTATCCTCCGCGGTCAAAGTCTCGTGGTTTACGCCGTAAACGATTGTTGGAAGATCATTTCCTGCAGGAGCCGAAATCAAAACCTTTTTCGCACCCGCATCAATGTGCGCCTGGGACTTTGCCTTCGAAGTATAAAAGCCCGTACATTCTAAAACTACATCAATATCGAGTTCCTTCCATGGAAGATTTTTCGCATCCGCCTCTTTATATACCGGAATACGAACTCCGTCAACGCTGATTGAGCTTTCATCGAAAATCACTTCATGTCCTCTGTAAGCCCCCTGCGAGCTGTCATATTTTAAAAGATGCGCGAGCATCTTAGGCTCGGTCAAGTCATTGATTGCCACAACTTTCATTTCCGAATCTTCAAAAATCTGTCTGAAAGCCAGTCTGCCGATTCTGCCAAATCCGTTAATTGCAACTCTTACCATAGATTACCTCCTAAACCGTTTCTAAAGTCTATTATGTATTATGATTGCACGGAATCCATGAACCGGCGACATCCGCCAATCCATGGATTCTCAAATTCCTATTTATCCTGAATCACAGCTACGCCCGGAAGCACCTTGCCCTCCAGGAATTCCAAAGATGCGCCGCCGCCTGTGGAAATGTGAGTCATCTTGTCCTTAAGCCCGAACTGTTCGCATGCGGCCGCGGAGTCACCTCCGCCGATAATTGTCACTGCATCGGATTCCGCAAGAGCCTCGGCAACCTTCTTCGTGCCGTTCTCAAAGTTCGGCATTTCGAATACGCCCATCGGTCCGTTCCATACAACCGTCTTCGCATTCTTCACCGCTTCGGTAAACAGCTTCACGGATTCAGGTCCGATATCCATTCCCATCCTGTCTTTCGGCATGTTTTCTTTTGCATATACTGCAAATTCTGTATCATTTTTAAATTCCTTCGCACATACCGCATCAACCGGCAAAAGAATTTTTACGCCGGTTTTCTCTGCTTCTGCCAGAAGTTCCTTCGCAAGTTCAATATTATCCGCATCCAAAATCGAAGTTCCGATTTCATATCCCTGTGCCTTGAAGAAGGTGTAAGCCATTCCTCCGCCGATAATCAGAGAGTCTACCTTCTTAAGCAGGTTCTTGATAACCGGAATTTTGTCACCGACTTTCGCGCCGCCCATGATTGCCACGAACGGACGAGCAGGGTTTTCGAGCGCATCTCCGAGGAATTTTACTTCTTTTTCAATCAGGAAGCCCGAAACGCACGGAAGATAATCTGCAATTCCTGCTGTGGACGCATGTGCACGGTGAGCCGTTCCGAAAGCATCGTTTACGAAAATGTCTCCAAGCGATGCCAGTTCCTTCGCAAAATCCGCACCGTTCTTAGTTTCTTCTTTCCGGAATCTGACATTTTCAAGAAGCATAACTTCGCCGTCTTTGAGCGCGTTTGCCGCCGCTTTCACCTTTTCATCAACCACGAAGTCGGACGCTGCAAAAATTACTTTTTCACCGAGAAGCGCGGTCAGTCTTTCCGCAACCGGTGCAAGCGTAAATTCCTTCTTCGGTTCGCCCTCCGGTCTTCCGAGGTGAGACATCAGTATTACCCTTGCCCCGTGCTCTTTTAAATAGTTGATAGTCGGGAGTGCCGAAACGATACGGATGTCGTCTGTGATTCTGCCCTCTTTAAGCGGTACATTGAAATCACATCTTACGAGCACTCTTTTGCCTTTTACTTCAATATCTTTGATTGTTTTTTTCATAATTGATCTCCTCTTAAATAATTTCTTTATGTATCTATTCTCGAGGATTATTTGCAGTCTACTTCGTGCATATGCTTCAGCATGTTCAGCAGATTGCTGGAATATCCGAATTCATTGTCATAGTATGCGATGAGCTTGAAGAAATGGTCGTTCAGCTCGATTGTCTGTCTGGAGTCGAAAATGGATGTGCAAGGGTCTCCCACAAAGTCGCCGGAAACAACCTCATCATCTACATATTCCAAAACACCCTTGAGGTATGTCTCGGAAGCTTCTTTGATTCTCTGTCTGAGTTCCGGTCCGCTTGTCGGTGTGTTGAGAACAACATTTACATCGATAACGGAGACATCTGCTGTCGGAACTCTGTATGAAATACCTGTCATTTTGCCTTTAAGAGAAGGAATTACAAGACCTACTGCCTTTGCTGCGCCTGTCGTTGACGGAATTACATTGCCGAATACACTGCGGCCGGTTCTCCAGTCCTTGAGCGATTTTGCATCGACAACTTTCTGTTTTGCAGTAGCCGCATGAATCGTGGACATGAGTCCTTCTTTGATTCCATAGTTGTCTTCGATAACCTTCATGAGCGGTGCGAGGCAGTTCGTAGTACAGGATGCATTGGAAACAACCTTCATGTCGGAATTGTACTCGTTATGGTTTACGCCGTATACAAATGTCGGGGTATCTTTGTCCTTAGCCGGTGCGGAAATGATAACATGCTTTGCGCCTGCTTCGATGTGATCCATCGCTTTCTCTGTTGTTACATATGCGCCGGTACAGTCAATTACATAATCAACGCCCGCTTCCTTCCATGGAATTTCGGATGCATCTGAGAACGAATACACGTCAACGTGCTTTCCGTCTATGTAAATTCCGGACTGGTCATGGTCAAGGCTCTTTGGGAATCTTCCGAAAATCGTGTCGTACTTAAGCATGTAAACCATGTATTCAAGGTCTGCATTTCTTAAGTTAATTGCCCTGATTTCAATTTCCGGCATATCCATTGCGACACGGATTACTACCCTGCCAATTCTGCCAAAACCGTTAATACCTACTCTAATCGCCATTTCTTTCTCCTCCTAAAAACATTCCTGTTGACAATGTTTGTATTATATTGTATTTTTATGTATTTTAATATCTTCTTCGTTTCGATGAAGATAAGATATTCATGCCCTCTCTGTACTTTGCCACGGTACGGCGCGAAATCTCAATTCCTTTTTGGCTGAGAATTTCCACCATATCCTGATCGCTGTACGGCTTCTTCGGGTCTTCGCTTTCCACGATTTCCTTGATAAAGGTCTTAATGCTGTTCGAGGACATACCCTCGCCACTTCCTCCTGTCACACCGCTTGAGAAAAAGTATTTAATCTCAAAAACGCCGCGCGGGGTCTGCATGTATTTTCCGTTTATCGAGCGGCTGACTGTGGATTCGTGGATATTCAGCGCTTCGGCCACCTGCTTTAGTGTCAGTGTCTTTAAATATTTCGGTCCCTTGTCCAAAAACTCTTTCTGATGTTCCACAACTGCCGCTACAACATTATAAATCGTCTGTCGTCTCTGCTCAATGCTCTTAATCAGCCAGAGTGCAGAATTGTATTTTTCGTTCAAGTACTTTGAAAGCTCTGCGTCTTCCGTTGCACGTTTCGCAAAGCTCATATAGTAGGAGCTTACCATCAGACGCGGAATCGTAGTCTCATTAGTGACAATCTGGTATTCTCCGTCGACCTTTTCGACAATTACATCCGGAACGACATATTTTACGCTTTCGCCCGAGGAAAACCTTCTGCCCGGCTTCGGTTCCAGTGTCCTGATTAAATCCGTAATCATCTGTACCTGTGCCACCGTCAGTCCGGTTTCCTTGGAAACTTTGCCCAGTTTATTTTCTCCAATATCCGTCAAATGATGTAAAATAATATATTCGACGGAATCCTCTAAAAGCCCCTTTGAAGCAAGCTGGATGATCAGACATTCTTCCAGCGTTCTTGCACCGACTCCGGCAGGCTCGAAGGTCTGAATCACATCCAGAATCTTTTCCACATGCGCCTCGCTGACTTTAAAAGTCTTCGCTACCTGTGAAAGTTCCACGGTAAGATACCCGTTTTCATCGATGGACTCGACCATATATCTGCCGATTTTCATATCATTTCCTTTTAATTTGGAAAAAGTAAGCTGCAGCAGCAGATAGTCCTCAAGAGTCTCTTCCTTGCTCACGAACTGTTCGAATGTCGGTTCATCATTTTCCTTACGGTGTTCCCACTGTCGGTAGCTGATATCGTCATACTCTGCTTCTTTCACCTTTTCGCGCAAATCAAAATCAGCTTCCTCCGCTTCCTTTTTATCCATGGACTCGGATTTGGAAACCTCCTGCTCTCTTCTGTCTTCAGCAGTCGAATCATACTCCAATACAGGGTTTTGCATGAGCTCGTCCTGAACGAAGGTTTCCAGTTCCTGCGAATTAAACTGCAAAATCTGAATTGCCTGAATCAATTCCGGCGTCATCGTCAGTTTTTGAGACTGCTCAATTGTTAAATCATAACCAAGTTTCACCTATACACCTCTGACTAAATACATCTTTTTTTCATTTTTTTTACATCTTTTTTGATAATTACATTTCTTTATGCAAATATTATACCAAAATTTTTCTTCTATTTCAAGCCCGGGAAACCCAATTGTCTGAGAGCCTCGAATAAAATGATATTTGCTGAGTTCGCAAGATTAAAAGAACGCAGCCGTGTATCCGCACTCATAGGAATGCGAATTGCGTTTTCTGCGTGCTCTGCGATGAAGTCGCGCGGGAGCCCTGCTGTCTCTTTTCCAAACAAAAACATATCCTCATCCTGATATGCATGCTCTGTATAAATGTGTCCGCCTTTTGTTGTTGCAAGAAACAAACGATGCGTCCCGTCTCCGTATTCCTGCATGAACGCATCAAGGCTTTCATGCACTTTTAGCTTTACGAACGGCCAGTAATCCAGCCCTGCCCGTTTCAAGCTTTTGTCGTCTATTTTAAAGCCCAGAGGCTTTACCAAATGCAGAACCGTTCCCGTTGCCGCACAGGTTCTTGCGATATTCCCTGTATTGGGCGGTATTTCCGGTTCCACGAAAACAATATGTAATGCCATTTTCTTCCTCTTTTCTGTCTTTTCTTTCTCCAAAAGTATTTACCCTTAAACTATCATATCAAAAATTTCAAAAAAAGAAAGACAAAATCGACGAAATGGTATATAATTCTCTCATTGCTATATTTTGTACGGAGGAAAACATATGAAAAAAATAAAAGTCGGCATTTTGGGATTCGGCACGGTCGGCGGCGGAACATACGAAATTCTGACAAAGAACCATGATCTCATTCAAAGCCGCACGGGAGTATCCATCGAGGTTGTAAAGGTTTTAAAAAGAAAACCTGCTTCCCCTGCGTATCTGTTTACGAATGACCCGGACGAAATCCTCAATGACCCGGATATTGATTTGGTTGTGGAAGTTTTAGGCGGAATTGAGCCTGCTTCTTCTTTTATGCTGAAAGCATTAAACAACGGCAAGCATGTCGTAACTGCAAACAAGGCGGCGGTTGCTGCAAACTACGAAGCGCTCACTGAAGCTGCGAAAAAAAATCAGGTAAAATTCCTGTTCGAAGCCAGCGTCGGCGGCGGAATCCCGGTTCTGACTGCGATTCAGAATCCGCTTCAGGGAAACAGCTTCCTTGAGGTTATGGGTATCGTAAACGGAACCACCAATTATATTTTAACCAAAATGACGGAAGATGGTGCAAGCTATGCAGATGTACTGAAGGATGCGCAGGAAAAAGGCTTCGCAGAAGCTGACCCGACCGCTGATGTAGAAGGTCTGGACGCAGCGAACAAGCTTTCGATTCTGATTGCACTTCTCTTTGATAAATATGTCGCGCCTTCTGACATACCGACCACCGGTATTTCGAAAATCACAGCAGATGACATCAAGGCCGCGGCTTCCGAAGGCTGCAAAATCAAGCTGATTGCGCACGCTTATCTTGAAGACGGTCAGGTGAAGGCAAGCGTTGCACCGGAGAAGCTTCCGCTTTCTCACCCGCTCAGCGGCGTAAGCAACGAGTTCAATGCAGTATACATCACCGGTGATATGGTCGGCGAGCTGATGTTTTATGGCAGAGGCGCAGGTGCACTCCCTACCGGCAGTGCCGTTGTCGGCGATATTATTGAAATTGCAAAAACGATTTAATTTCACAGGAGGAAAAGAAAATGAGTTTATACAAGCAGTGGGTTGACCTCATGGAAGGTCAGACCGAAGAAACTTTTGAAGCGTTTTGGGAGGAATACAGCGGAACCGAAACGAAAATCTACACGCACATCTTAGAAAACAAAGATACGCACCTTTCCGGCAAGTTCAGCGATTTAACTGCACAGTTCGAAGCAAACCCTGTTATTTTCATGGGCTTCCTCGACGGCATCCAGACAAGCCTGAATAATCCGTTTGACCTCGAAAAAATCGACGAAGATTCCGAAATCGACCTCGACATTGATTTTGAAAAGCTTTTCTTCAACATGTTAAAGGCAGAAGCGGAATATCTCTACGGACTGCCGCAATGGGAAAATATTCTTTCCGAAGAAAAAATGATTGAAATCATCAAGGACTACAAGCGTTCCAAGACGGTTCACAAAGAAAAGGAACCGGGCAGAAACGAC
The DNA here is from genome assembly GCA_902465215.1 of uncultured Bacillota bacterium. GTDB lineage: Bacteria > Bacillota > Clostridia > Peptostreptococcales > Anaerovoracaceae > CAG-238. Next base: position 2,778 of record CABQMM010000023.1, on the reverse strand, counting down.
CCGTGTCCTTGCGGCAGCGGCAAGAAATACAAGAAATGCTGCGGCGCGAATAAATAAGCCGGCCAATAAAAAAGTTGTACTTTCAGGCAATGCTGCTTGAAGTACAACTTTTTCTTTTTATTCAATAAACATGGCATCCCCGTAACTGAAAAACCGATACTTTTCTTCCACTGCAATCTGATAAACTCTCAATATATCTTCACGGTTATACAGCGCGGATATGAGCATGAGAAGTGTTGACTTCGGCAGATGGAAGTTCGTAATCAGTGCGCCGATAATTTTGAATTCATATCCCGGGTAAATGAAAATCCCCGTAGAGCCGTGTCCTGCCTTTACAAGGTATTTACCGCATTCTTCATCATAGGCGGCCGCACTTTCGACGGTTCGAGTTGAAGTGGTTCCTACGGACACAATTCTGCCGCCGGCCTTAATTGTAGCGTTGATGGTCTTAGCGGTTTCTTCGTCGATAAAATATTCTTCAAAATGCATATGGTGCTCTTCGATATTTTCAACCTTTACCGGACGGAAGGTTCCGATTCCCACATGAAGCGTTACATAAGCAAGCTTCACGCCTTTTGCCTTTGCTTTTTCAAGCAGCTCCGGCGTAAAATGAAGTCCTGCGGTAGGCGCCGCAACAGAGCCCTCGTTTTTCGCATACACCGTCTGGTATCTGTCCTTATCCTCGGAATTGTTGTCGCGTTCAATGTACGGAGGAAGCGGCATCTTGCCAAGCTCTTCGAGCCGTTCAAGGAAAATTCCTTCGTACTCGAATTCCACGATTCGAGTTCCATCCTCACCGTAATCCTTTACAACCGCACGAAACAGTTTATCATCGGAAAAGGAAACCGCATCTCCCGGTTTCAGTCTCTTCCCCGGCCTTACCATGGTTTCCCATGTATCGCCTTTGATTCGCTTAATCAGCAAAAACTCAATGTTCGCGCCGGTTCTTTCCTTCCTGCCGTACAGCCTTGCCGGCAAAACCTTGGAGTTATTCAAAACAAGGCAGTCTCCCGCCTTCAGATAATCAAGAATATCATAAAAGTGCTTATGCTCCACTTCTCCCGAATCACGGTGAACAATCATAAGCCTTGAAAAATCCCTTTTTTCTGCCGGAGTCTGTGCAATCAGTTCCTGCGGCAGTTCGTAATCAAAATCATTAATGCGCATTCGTTATTCTTCGGTTTCCTCTTCTCCGCGCGGCTGAAGCCCCATGTGCTTATACCCTGCCGGTGAAACCATTCTTCCTTTCTGTGTACGGTAAAGCAGCCCGGTCTGAATCAGATAAGGCTCGTAAACATCCTCAATCGTAACACGCTCTTCCCCGATGGAAGCGGCAATCGTATCGATTCCCACCGGACCTCCGTTAAAGCGTTCAATGATACCGCTGAGGATTTCTCTGTCCAGTCTTTCAAGACCAAGCTCATCTACACCGAGTGCTTCAAGTGCCTCGCATGTAATTTCCATATCTATTATACCATTTCCTTTTACCTGTGAAAAGTCCCTGATTCGTTTCAGCATGCGGTTTGCCACACGCGGTGTTCCGCGGGAACGCTTCGCCATTTCGACAAGTGAATCCTCGTCTGCCGTCACACCCAGAATCCGTGCGGTTCTCCGTATAATCTCCGTAAGTTCTTCCACCGTATAAAGCTCAAACTTGCTGATAACCCCGAACCGGTCTCTGAGCGGAGCAGAAAGGCTTCCGGCTCTGGTCGTTGCCCCAATCAGTGTAAAACGCGCAAGATCCAGTCTGATTGAGCGGGCGGACGGCCCTTTGCCGATGATAATGTCGAGCGCATAGTCTTCCATTGCGGAATACAGAACTTCTTCCACGGAGCGATTAAGCCTGTGAATTTCATCGATAAACAGCACATCGTTTTCTTCCAGATTCGTCAGAATCGCAGCTAAATCACCGGCACGCTCGATTGCAGGCCCCGATGTTATCTTGATGTTCACACCGAGCTCGTTTGCGATGATTCCCGCAAGCGTCGTCTTGCCCAGTCCCGGCGGGCCGTAAAAAAGCACATGATCAAGCGGCTCTCCTCTGCGCCTTGCAGCTTCAATAAAAATCTTTAAGTTTTCTTTGACACCTTTCTGTCCTATGTAATCATCCAGATATTGCGGCCGAAGGCTCACTTCCTGCCTCGCTTCGCCCGGATTGATTCCGGCGGATGTAATTCTTTCGTTTTCCATTCGTTTTCCCCTTGGATTTTTTCGTTTGTCTATGTACCATTATACACCTTAAAAGAGATTTTTTAAGGCTTTTTTGATGTAATCTTCGCAGGAAAGTCCCTCTTCCGGCACCTTCGATACAGCGCTGAACGCCTCTGCCTTCGTATAGCCGAGAGCTGCAAGCGCGCTGATAGCCTCAGCTCTGGCATCCTCACCCGCAGATTCGTCCGCATTCGCATAAGCCGCAGCAACCTGTGCCGCCTCCCCACGTTCAAAGCTTCCTATTTTATCTTTCAGTTCTAAAATCAGGCGCTCGGCAGTTTTTTTGCCCACGCCGTTCGCCTTGCTGACTGCCTTGACATCCTCAAACAGAATTGCCTGCCTCAGTTCGTCGGTCGACATGGAGCCCATAATTGCCATTGCGGCTTTCGCTCCGATTCCGTTGACCGTAATCAGCAGGCGGAACAGTTCCAGACTTTCTCTGTTATGAAACCCGTAAAGACTGATGTTGTCTTCTTTTACCATCATTGCGGTATAGACGAGAATTTCTTCTCCTTCGCCGTACCGATAGAGCGGCGAGCCTGCCGGAATATTGATTTCAAATCCCAT
>CABQMM010000022.1 GCA_902465215.1 uncultured Bacillota bacterium | reverse complement strand
AAGGCGTAAAAATTCCGCCGTCGCTAGTGAATATTTATAAAGACCTTCAGTCGGACCTCGGCGTACAGCCACCGCAGCACGGTTATCTGGCGTCGTGGGCGCAGCAGGGTGTTTTGCTCCTCAATGCGGTGCTGACGGTCAGAGACAGCCAGCCAAACTCACATAAGGGCAGGGGCTGGGAGATTTTTACCGACGCGGTGATAAAAAAGCTGAACGAGCGGGAAAAGCCGATGGTGTTTATTTTGTGGGGCGCGAATGCGAAAGCCAAGGAAGCGCTGATTACGAATAATCATCATTTGATTTTGACGGGCTCGCATCCGAGTCCGCTGTCGGCACATACAGGCTTTTTCGGCGGGCAGTATTTCAGCCGCGCAAACCGTTTCTTAGAGCTGGAAAATCAGGAACCGATTAACTGGGCTTCTGTTTCAGAAATATAAACAAATGTAACTTTTAAGGAGGAAAACATGGTAGGAATTATTATTGGCGTAATCGTTGCAATTTTGGTAATCTTTGTGATTTCATCTTACAACGGTTTTATTAAACTGAAGAACAAATGTGAAGAGGCTTTCTCCACGATGGATGTTTATCTGAAGAAGAGATATGACCTCATCCCGAACCTTGTTGAAACGGTAAAGGGCTATGCGTCGCACGAAAAGGACACTTTAGAAAAGGTAATCGCTGCAAGAAACATGGCGCAGGGCGCGAAAACGGTTGAAGATAAAATCGCGGGTGAAAACATGCTGCAAGGGACTTTGAAAACTCTCTTTGCGGTTGCGGAAAATTATCCGGATTTAAAAGCAAATGAGAATTTCATGGATCTTCAGAACCAGCTGAAGACGATGGAAGGCGAGATTGCAAACTCAAGAAAATATTACAATGCGGTTGTTAAGCAGTTCAATACGAAGTGCGAAATGTTCCCGTCGAACATCATCGCGTCTATTTTCCATTTCGAAAGAAAACCTATGTTTGAAGTGGAAAGCGCAGAGGAGAGACAGAATGTTCAGGTTAAGTTCTGATTTTTGGAATAAATTTGCGAGGAAAACACTGCGTGCGGTGTTTTCTTTGGCTTTGGCGGCATCCTGCGTGAGCGGTGCCTTCGCTTATACGACGGAAAAATTCGATGTGGATGTGACCGTGGGCGAGGATAACAGCTATGCGTTCAGTGAATCCGTGACGGTGAATTTCGACAAGCAGCAGCACGGAATCTATGTCTATGTGCCGACAACGGGAATGAGCGGCGTGCAGACGGATAAGCTTCAAATTAATGATCAGCGCGATCCGGAAATGGACAACGAGTGGGTAAAAGATTGGAATTACGAGGTATACGATGACGGTGACAAACGTGTATTTCAAATCGGCGATGCGGATACGACAGTGACCGGACGCCAGAAATACGAGTTTGGCTATCGTATGCGGATTGTAGACGATAAGGACACGACGAAGGACTTCATGTACATAGACCTTTTGCCGACAGGCTGGGAAACTGCAATCGACAGCACGAAAATCCGTGTTCAGATGCCGAAGAGCATTGATGAGGATGAGATTCAGGTTTATGCGGATGCCTATGGCGGTGAGGATGCTGTTACCAATGTATGGTGGGACTACGACGCGGAAGAGAATATCATAACGATAACGGGAAAAAATCTGGAACAGGGTGTCGGAATTACGGTTTTCTGCCTGCTTCCGGAAGGTTACTGGGTGGATCAGCTTAACTATGACGGCGTTCTTTCGCTGATTCCGATTCTCTGCATTGTAATCGGTGCTGCTTCACTGATACTCTGGCTGATCTTCGGACGGGATAAGAAAATCATTCCTACGGTTGAATTTTATCCGCCGGAGGGGCTCAATCCGGCTGAAGTCGGCTTGATTGTTGACGGCACAGCGGATAAGAGCGATTTGCTGTCGCTGATTATCTATTTTGCGGATAAGGGTTATCTGACCATCAAACAGAAGGATAAGAAGGACTTTACGCTGACAAAGGTGAAAGAGATTGACACGAAGGAAAAGAAATTCGCAAGGACGCTCTTCGACGGACTGTTTGCCAAAGGCTCTTCCGTGAATTTGAAGGATTTAGATGAAGACTTCGGTGATGCGTATTTCGCTGCCTACGGGGCACTTACCGGGTATTATCGGAAGTCAAAGAATCGTTTATTTACGATTAGTTCAAAGATATGGCGTGTCGTTGTGTTTGTGTTTGCGGCAGTAATGCCGCTTCTCATGACGGCTTTTTCGTCACTGTACAGCGGCGATTTTACAAGCGTCCTGATCGGAGGCTTCGCCGGCACGCTTGTCATCGTAGTGACGCTTCTTCTGCTGCTTCGCGCACAGGATAAGATTTATGTCACGAACACGGGCAGGAAAACCGCGAAATTCATGATTCTTTGGATTATCAATCTCGCCTCTGTGTTTGTGAATGCTCTCATGATATTCCTGGATACCAAAAGTACTGTCTGTGCGCTGACCTTTGTGGCAGGGCTTGTGGTTGCCGAGACTGCGGCATGCATGATGGAAAAACGGACCGATAAAAGCATTGATCTGATGGGCAAAATCCTCGGTCTCAGGAACTTCATCGAAACGGCGGAAGCAGATCGCATCAATCTGCTGGTTGAGGAAAATCCAAGCTACTTTTATGAAGTTCTGCCTTATGCCTATGTGCTTGGTGTAACGGATAAATGGGCGAAGAATTTTGAAAAGATCCATATCGAAACTCCGTCCTGGTACTACGGTGACAAGGATGCTCTGATGGATGCGTGGTTCTATTCGACGATGATGCGCAGCTGCAGCACTACTGTTGCGAAAAACATTCATATCAATACCGACGCCATCGACTCGGGCGGAGGCGGCGGTTTCAGCAGCGGAGGCGGCGGTTTTTCGGGCGGCGGCTTCGGCGGCGGAGGCGGCGGAGCCTGGTAAAGTCCGCGAGCATCCGGCTAAGACCGGCGGATGCCGGCAGGATATGCGAGCATCCGGCTGCGGCCGACAAAACTCCAAATCGCTTGACGAAAAATGACAAAAATATTGCACGGGCGCGAAAAACTCGGATGAATCCGAGAACTCCGCGCCCGTTTCGCATATTGCATGCTATAGAATGTATTTCATTGCCGTTTTATGTCTTGCATCTGTAGAATACATTTGGCTGATGTTTCGTGATTGCATCTATACCGAAGCAAACTTAATCGGCATTGCAACCTGCGTTATGTAGGCCTCTTTGTTGTCACCATGCGTAGGAGGACCCTCCATATAGATATTGCGGAAGAAGCCCTGCGGTGTCAGGTCATGGCTCTGCGCGTACTCCGAAAGCTGCTCATGAATTTCCGGGAAGTTTTCATACGGACCGCGGTAATAAATGCAAATCGCCGCAACCGACGGGAACTGACGAATATCGTCACCTGTGCAGGTTGGTGTTACAGGAACAATAAAGGTGCCGCTTTCCTTGGCAGATTCTCTGGCGCAGCCACTATCTCCGGCTGCCGCATTTTGGCTGCTGTGACCGGTTAGAAAAGCAGACTGAATCGGAATCTGCGTACACATTTTATTGGCACTGTCAACCGGGTAATGCTTCAGCGCATCGATATAAGTCTGCCTAAGCTGAACCGTCTTTTCTGCGACATCCGCACTCTTAAAATCTCTGCAAAACGCCGTAAACCCGGGGAGCGTCGTTGAAACAACTTCGTGCTTGAGCGTACTCGCCTGACGAAGCCTGAGCTGGGCGATATAACAATCAAGCTGATCCCTCAGAAGCATCATATGTTCGATTTGGTCGCCTAAATGTCCATTATCTTCGATGTAGTTACGAATTTCCGGGAGTGAAAGCCCGAGATTCTGCAAAGCGCGAATCAGACGAATGTGAACAATATTGTCTGCCGAATAGTAACGGAAACCCTTTCCTTCGTTGCGCACAGTCGGCGTAACCAAACCAAGATCCTCATAATTTATCAAAATTCTTCTCGTCAGTCCGAGCGCATCGGCAACCTCACCGATTTTAAAAAGTTTTGTATCATCTTCTGCATCCGGCAGAATCTTTTGTTTGATGTTCGAATTCTTTTTCATAACAGTCCCTTTCTACACACACATAAGTATACATTGATGTACACGATATAATAATCATACAAAACTCCGTTGAATTTGTCAAGGGGAACGGACAAAACTCGAAATGAATACATGTGCGCTTATTCATTTTGTCGCTTTTTTTGTCGGCCATTGTCGGCAGAACAGCCATACAATCCCCAAAATTCGACTTATTTTTATAAACTTTTCATAAATTACTTGACATGAACATGGATGTACGATGTATGCTGTTTACATAAGTATTGAGCATATTTATCAAAAGTTGACTTTTGGGCGCGCTATTTGCGCCTTCGTTCCGCAAATATTGAAGTGCCGAGACGCTTGTGATAGACTTGCGAAAAGAAAGACATGCAAATAACCAAAACAGCATTAAGGAGGTTATATTCAAATGAAGAAAAAACTATTCACAATAGCGATTGCGCTGTGCATGGTCTTTACGATGATACCCGTGGGGGTATTTCAGATTGAGACCGCATGGGCAGCGGAACATACGGATCACTGCATCTGCGGTGGAAGCAGAAGCAGCGGTGATCATACCGAACATACTGACATCACAGACTGGAAGGAGTGGACAGAAACAACCTGCCTGCCGAATGAGGCCGGCAGCTACTACCTGACCCAGAATGTGGAAATCAGCGAGGCATGGGAGCCTGCAAGTGGCACAGTGCTTTGCTTGAACGGCAAGAACATCACAGCAAACGGCAGTTTTGAAGCTATTGATGTTCAAGCAGGTGTAACCTTTACTTTGACTGACTGCGAACCGAACAGTACAAGGGGCAATATCACACACGCAAAGGACAGTAACAATGCTGCTCTGCGTGGTAGCGGCGTGAGTGTCGAAGCCGGAGCGGTCTTCAATATGTACGGAGGCAATATTACCGGTAACGAAGTCACCATCGGCGGCAGCGGCGTGAGTGTCGAAGCTGGAGCGGCCTTCAATATGCATGGCGGAAGCATTACTAAGAATACCGCTCTTAATAACATCGCCAAGGGCGGCGGCGTGAACAACTACGGAATCTTTACCATGACCGGCGGCACAATCAGCGGAAACCAAGGAGGCACAGCGAACGGCGGTGGAGGCGGTGGCGTTTTAAACGCCGGCACTTTCACAATGAGCGGCACAGCAGTGATTGGCGGCACGAATGCCGAAGATGCCAATATAGGCTATAACGGCGGCGGTGTATACAACTACAATACCGGTCAATTCAATTTTAACGGTGGCACGATTATTGGCAACGAGGCTAACAGGAATGGCGGCGGTGTGTATAATGAGCAAGGAAGTCCAACTTTTACCATGACCGGCGGTACCATCAAGAAAAATAAAGCTAAGAATGGCGGAGGGGTTGCTGTCAACAACAGCGCTACCTTTACCATGAACGGCGGCACTATCGGCGATACAAATAGTAATGACGGTAACATCGTAACCAACGAGGGTGGCGGTGTGTGCGTCTTATCCGGCATCTTTAATATGAACACCGGAAACATCATCGGAAATACAGCTGTCGGAAGTGAGACAGACGAATATAGAGGCTGGGGCGGTGGTGTGTACGTTTTCACCGGCACATTCACCATGACTGGCGGCACAATCAGCAACAATCGTGCCATCAAGGAGCAAGGAATTGCGGGCGCACTAGGTGCGGGAGGTGGCGTATACAATAATCGTAGCGGCATATTCACCATGAGCGGCGGCAATATCAGCAAGAATATCTCTGATTCACACGGCGGAGGCGTGTACAATAGCGGCACATTTACCATGTCAGATACCGCAGCCATCTCCGGCAACACGGTGACCAATGAAACCTGTTACGGCGGAGGTGTATTTAATTACAGCAGCTTCACCATGAACGGCGGAACTATCGGCGGATTAAACGAAGACGATGCAAATACCGCAGGATTCGGCGGTGGTCTTTACCATGGAGACGGCGAAGCACAGTTGAACGGGGGAATGATTCAAGGAAACATCGCTGTAAAAAGCGGTGGTGGCGTGTTCTACACTAAAAACATTACTTTGAAGAATGTTACCATCACCGACAACACCGCAAATGAAGATGGTGGTGGAGCATGGATGGGATTTGTTGATGATGCTGTTATGACGGTCGGCGGAACCACTACCATTACAGACAATAAAGATAAAGACGGCAAAGCTAACAATGTGCACTTAAGAACGAACAAATCACTGACTGCAGACCAATCTCTTTCCGATCCCGCACGAATTGGCATTACAACACCGACAAGCAACGAAAAAACTTTGGTGCAAAACTCGACGGACACGAAAGTTTTTACAAGTGACATGAGCGGCTATAAGCTGATTAATGATGGAAAAGGTGGCTTGAAGCTGGCGGTAGACGATGGTTCGACTCCAACTCAAACAGGGCATAAGCACTATCTCTGTGGCAAGACTCACACGGAGGTAGGCGACCACACTTCGGATGAAGAGACCAAATTTACGGCATGGACAAGAACAGACAGCCTGCCGAATACGAAAGGCCACTACTATTTGGAAAACAATGTGACATTGGATGCCACATGGGAGCCTGTGGATGGCATCGTGCTTTGTCTGAACGGCAAAAACATAACCATGAAGAATCCTGACGATGTATCTAAGGATGTAGATGTCATTAAGGTCTCCGGTCAGTTCACATTAACAGACTGCAAGACCAGCAACGAACAAGGAAAGATTACACATGCGATAAATTCGTCAAACAATAAATACAAAGGCAAAGGTGTGAAAGTACTCGGCGGCACATTTAATATGTACGGTGGCAACATCACCGGAAACACCTCTAACTATGACACCGGCGGCAGCGGCGTTAGTATCGAAGGAGTTTCTGATACAACAAAAGCAACCATATTTAAACTGTATGGCGGAAAAATCAGTGAAAACACTGCCACAAGCGGCGGTGGTGTGCATGTTAGAAGAATTGCTTGGTATGGACCATCTGAATTCCGTATGTATGGCGGCAGTATTAAAAACAACAATGCTGACAGTGATGCAGCAAGTTACGGTGTAGGTGGCGGCGTGTATGTAAGCTGGACATCTAAATTCATTATGAATGGTGGTACTATCAGTGAAAATACAGCCACACAGTTTGGCGGCGGTGTATATGCTTCGGCATTCGCAAAAAGCAATGCTTATTCTTACGGTGGTGCAGCAGAAATCAATATTTTCGGCCAAGCTATGATTACAGACAACAAGGCAGGAAACGAAAAAAACAATCTCTATCTGGACAGTCACACGGCGGATAATAACTATGATACTGTCAGCGCAAAGATTGCCATTAGCGAACCCTTGACCGGCACCATCGGTGTGACAACGAAAGATTTACCTACCGCCGGCAACCCTGTCATCATCGCAACCGATGCGAAAGCGGACAAAAACTACAGCACAAACATTACGAGTGACAAAAATGGCTATGAAATCGGACATGGCTCCGACCCTACAGAGTTAATTTTGAAGGTGACGGGCGATCCGGATCCTGCTCCTGTAACGGCACCTGCCCTTTCGGAACAACCGAAAAACCTTGAAATTACATACGGCAAAACCGGAAACTTTACAGTTAAGGCGACGGCCGCAACCGATACGGCATATAAGCCTTTACAATATCAGTGGTACAAGAATACAACAAACAGCAATACAGGCGGAACTAAAATTGAAGGAGCAACATCAGCGACTTACAGCGTTCCAACCGATACACCAGTTGGCAACTACTATTATTACTGCGTAGTAACGGCAACCCGTACGGACAATCAAGAATCGGCAACAGCAACAAGCGAAATTGCTAAGCTTACGGTTTCCAAAGCACCTGTTACAGTCACAGTGAACAACCAAAACGCATACATCAATGGAACGCTTCCGGCTAACAGCTACAAGGCAGAGGGCATGGTAAACGGCGATAAATTTAATGAGACAAGTGTAAAATACGAGTACAAAGATGCGAAAGACGAAACGGTGACACCGAATTTGGAACAAGCAGGAACTTACACAATTAAGATTTCGGGGCTTACACTTGCGAATGCAGATAATTATGATGTCACTTATAAGCCGGGTACTTTGACCGTCATCCCAAAAACATCCGGCGGTAGCGGTGGCTCCTCTACGAGAACCGAAGTTATCACAACCGGAACTATAGACAGCAAAGTAACAAGCTCGCCGACAGAAGTCAAGAATGAAACAAAGACTGACGCGAACGGCAACAGTGTGACAACTGCAACAGTTACGGTTTCCTCTGCGAACCAGAGGGAAATCTTAAGGCAGGCGAAGGCAAACAAGTCCGGCGAAATCATCATCAAAGTTTCGCAGAACGAAGTCAAGGACGGCGCTAAGCTCGAGCTGAACCTCGATAAATCTTTCATTCAGTCCATCATCAACGATACCGATGCGAAGCTGACGGTGCAGACGCCAAGCGGCGAAAAGACTTTCACGCAGGACGAACTGAAGAAACTCGCGGCAGAAGCGACAGGAAACACGGTAACGATTGACCCGACGAGCACAGGCACAACCGAGGCGACTGACCCAACCGAACCGACAGACCCGGCAGCAGACAAGAACGCAAAACTCATCAAGGGCGTTGAAAACACAACAATCGTGCTGAAATCAAAACTGACAAAGAACGGAAAAGTGCTTTTGGCTTGGACGAAGTCGAAGGGCTACAAAGTTGACAAGTTTGAAGTCTATCGTTCCGTAAAGAAGAGCAGCGGATACGGCAGGAAGGCATTCTTTACGACGAAGGACGGAAGCTGGTCGAAGTACCTGAACACGAAGGAACTGAAGGCAGGCAAGACCTACTACTACAAGGTTCGCGGCGTTCGCGTCATCGACGGCAAGAAATACTACACGCAGTGGTCGAACAAAGCATGGAGAACCGTCAAATAATTAAACAACAAAGCGTGTAAAAATATGTAAAAAAGCAGGAGTGGATGCGAATGCCCACTCCTGCTGTACTTGTATTTGGAAGTTTTTTTAATTTGCGTCTTCCTCGTCATCATAACGATGCAAGAGAAGTTCTCGGATTTCATTGTATTTTTTCTTGGGAATTGGGATTTTGTCACCGTTGAGCAGAGAAAGCTCGTAACGCTCAATGGATGCAATGTAGTCAGGATTAATCAGATAGCTGCGGTGTACAGGAATCAAAATATCCTTCGCGTTTTTTGCGATTTCGGCGATACCGGACTTGGCAACAATCTCCTTCTCGCTGCAGACTAAGATCGCGTCCTTGCCGAATGCGGTCACATAGATGATTTCCGCAAAAGGAACGGAATGCATGGAACCGCTGTCTCCGATGACATTCAGTCGACGCCTGTCGGTCAGTCGCTTAACTTGATTTTGAAGGTAGCTTTGCGCGAGCCGGCCCATCGTTGTCGGAACAACCTCACCTTCAGCCAGCTTCAGTTCTCCCATCGGATTTGAAACATGAATGTGGCGAATCTGCATACCCTGCGGCGTCTTTTCCCAAACGAAGGTGCAGCGCTGCTGACCTTGCAGGAAGTAATCCGCCGAGGCGGCAGTAGAGGTCACATATCTCGCCGAGACTGTGCAGAACCCGGCGCCGCTGCCCGAAGCAAAGAATTCCGCATTCAAAATCACGCAAGGCGGTACTTGCTTAATCGCTTCGCGTAAGTCATTTTCCGTCTTTTCGCGTCCGACGAGAAATTCGTCTTTTTGTGCGCCAATCCAGACGATGTCCTCCGCCAAATGTGAGAGTACGAAGTCCGCGCTTTGCTGCTGCCAAAATTGATGCAGGCATTCCTGTGTCAGTTGAATCGCTTCCCGTTCGAGTTTTGTCATGATGTCTGTCTGCCTTTCTGCCATATGGTCTGTCTATTGATATTTTATCAGTCCGCAATCCCTCCTGTCAACATTTTCGGCAAAATTTGATTTTTTAGCGCGCTATTTGCTCCTTCGTTCCGCAAAGATTGAACATTCATAGTCATTGTGCTAAACTGAGAAGGAATCCACAAACAAATGCAAGGAGGATATATAAATGAAGAAAAAACTATTCACGATAGCGATAGCGCTGTGCATGGTCCTCACAATGATACC
>CABQMM010000021.1 GCA_902465215.1 uncultured Bacillota bacterium | reverse complement strand
TAATTATGTAATGCATTTTTAATTTTATAAAAAAGACTGAAATACGGGAAAAATAAAAGGAAAGGGAGGTGTTGAAGTGACAGAAATTATTATAAAAATTGTAATCGCAGTTATTGCTTTGGCAGTAGGTGCGTTAATCGGATATATATATCGAAAGAATGTTGGCGAAAAAGCGATTGGAAGCGCGGAACAGAAAGCCAAGAATTTAATTTTAGATGCAGAAAATAAATCCGAGAACATGAAGAAAGAAGCTATTCTGGAGGCGAAGGAAGAAGCGCACAGAATCAGGAGCGAGGCAGAAAGAGACGCAAGAGAAAGACGCTCCGAAATTCAGCGTTCCGAGCGGAGAATGATCCAGAAAGAAGAGTCACTCGATAAGAAGATTGAAAATATTGAAAAGAAAGAAGATAGCATTACAAAAAAAGAACAATCATTGATAAACAAGCAGAAAGACTTAGATGGAGTTATCGCCAAGCAGATGGAAGAACTGGAGAGAATTTCCGGTTATACTGTTGACGAAGCGAAGGCAATTCTGCTTGCAAATACGGAAAAGGAAGTCAGACATGAGGCTTCCATTATGATTAAGGATATTGAAAGCAAGGCGAAGGAAGAGGCTGACAAGAAAGCGAAGTACATCATTACAAATGCCATACAGAGATGTGCGGCGGACCATGTTGCTGAAAGTACGGTATCCGTAGTTTCACTTCCGAGCGATGAAATGAAAGGTCGTATTATCGGTCGTGAAGGAAGAAACATTCGCGCAATCGAGACGCTTACAGGTGTGGATTTGATTATTGACGATACGCCGGAGGCGGTTATTTTATCCGGTTTTGATCCGGTGAGAAGAGAAATTGCAAGAATTGCTCTTGAAAAGCTGATTGTGGATGGTCGTATTCATCCTGCCAGAATCGAAGAGATGGTTGAAAAAGCAACCAAGGAAGTCAATGCAACCATTAAAGAAGAAGGCGAACAGGCTACCTTCGAGGTTGGAATTCATAATTTACATCCTGAACTTGTGAAGATTTTAGGCAGATTGAAATATCGGACATCCTATGGGCAGAATGTGCTGAAGCACTCTGTTGAGGTGGCACATTTAGCAGGTCTGATGGCGGGCGAGCTCGGACTGGACGTTAAGCTTGCGAAACGTGCGGGGCTGCTTCACGATATCGGCAAGGCGCTTGACCACGAGTATGAGGGTACGCATGTCGACATCGGCATTGAAATCCTTAGAAAGTATAAGGAATCCGAAGCGGTTATCAACGGTATGGCGGCGCATCACGGCGACTATGAGCCTAAGAATATGGAAGCTGTACTGATTGCGGCAGCGGACGCTCTTTCGGCGGCAAGACCGGGAGCAAGAAGAGAAACTCTTGACGCATATATCAAGAGACTTGAAAAGCTTGAGGAAATTGCCAATACGACGCCGGGCGTTGAAAAATCCTTTGCGATTCAGGCGGGCAGAGAAATCCGAATTATCGCGAAACCTGAGGATGTCAATGATGAAGAGATTGTATTTCTTGCCAGAGAAATTTCTAAGAAAATCGAATCAGAACTTGAATATCCGGGACAGATTAAGGTTAATGTGGTCAGAGAGACCAGAGCGATTGACTATGCGAAATAGCGCATGACGGTCATTTGCAGGTAAAATGTTTATCCGGGTTTGGGGGCAGAATTTTTTCTGCCTCCATATTTGTGTCTTTGTGAGGTAATTATGGGCGGCGAAAATTTGAACAACTTAAAAACCGTGAACAGACAATTTTATAAAAAACTGACGATTGTAGGCATTCCGATGGTCCTTCAACAGGTCATAGCGGTGACTCTCAATCTTGCAGACACGATTATGGTCGGCAAGGTCGGTGAAAATGCTTTGGCAGCGGTAGGTGCGGCAAATCAGATTTATTTCATCTTCGGCGTTGTACTTTTCGGTGTATTCAGCGGTGCGGCGGTGCATGCGGTGCAGTACTGGGGAATCCGTGATGTGGCAAGCCTGCGAAAAATTATAGGAATCGACTATACGGTCTGTGTAGTGCTTGCAGTTCCTGCGATTATCTTTGTATATTTTGCGGCTCCATTTTTAATCGGACTTTTTGCGGACGAACCCGAGGTGATCGAGCTTGGTACGAAATATCTGCATATTGCGTGCTTTACATATATCTTTGCAGGCTTGACCTTCGTGATTTCTTATAACTCGAGAGCCATTCAGGATGTCAAGGTGCCGACGATTATCAACGGCGGGGCAATCCTGCTGAATATCCTGTTTAACTATCTTTTGATTTACGGAAACTTCGGATTTCCCGAGCTCGGCGTGGAAGGTGCGGCAATCGCAACACTGATAGCCAGAGTTGCAGAATGCATAGCGATGCATCTTTCGGTATATCTTCGCAAAGAATATCCACTAAAGGCAAAGCTGGGCGAAATGCTTTCCTATTCGAGAGAGCTTTTTACGGGCGTAATGAAAACCGCGATTCCGGTAATCGTAACTGAAGGGCTTTGGGCGGTTTCGGTTTCCTGCATCTTTGCAGCGTACGGAAAAATCAGCGCGGCGGCGTTTGCTGTTTCTCAGGTTGCAATGACGGTTACGGACTTCTTCCAGACCGTATACTTCGGACTCGGCAATGCCTCTGCGGTTCTGCTCGGCGAAGTCCTCGGACAGGGAAAAAAGAAGCTTACTTATCAGTACAGCCGCAATATTTTAAAAATTACGTGGTGTTTGAATGTTGTAATGACCGCAGCGATTATATTGATGCGAGAGCCAATTGCAAATATCTATAATTTTGAGCCGGAAACGACGGAAATGCTGATGAAGGCTTTGCTGGTATATGCAATTGCAATGACGCCGAAGATGCTTTCGTATATGATGATTTGCGCAATTTTCCGTCCGGGCGGAGATACGATGTTCTGCATGTATGTCGATGTGGGATTTAATGTGGGCGTGCAGATTCCGCTGGCGTATATCAGCGTACTTGTGTTCAATCTGCCGCTGCACTGGGCAATGGCGGTCGTGGCGATAGCCGATGCTGTGAAGATCGTAATTTGCTATTACCGGTATTTCTCAAAAAAATGGATGAATATTTTCACCGGAAAGCTGGAAGAAGAGGACGAACTATGTTAGTTTATTTGGATAACAGTGCTACCACAAGACAGTATGATGAAGTGACAGAACTTATGAGCCGCGCGATGCGTGAAAACTTCGGAAATCCTTCATCCCTGCACTCTCTGGGACTGAAAGCGGAAAAAGAGGTGAAAAACGCAAGAAAAATCCTTGCGCAGAGTTTGGGTGCGGATGAAGAAGAAGTTTTTTTTACCTCCTGCGGAACCGAGTCGGATAATACCGTGTTGATGGGTGCTGCGCAGGCAAAGAAGCGAAGAGGAAAAAAGATTATCCTTTCAGCAGTGGAACATCCTGCAATTCTTGAGCCTGCGAAAAAGCTGGAGAGCATGGGATTTGAAATAGCGTATATCGGTGTGGACAAGCAGTGCCGGCTGAACTTGGAGTCGCTGAAAAATGCGGTTACCGATGATACAATTTTGATTTCTGTGATGGGAGTCAATAATGAAACCGGAACGATTATGCCGATTGAGGAAATCGCACGGTTTAAAGAAGAATATAACAGGACGCACGGAACGGACATCTGGCTGCACACGGATGCAGTACAGGCGTTTGGAAAAATCCTCGTGAACCTGAAAAAAGAATATAAAGGCGTGGATTTTTTGTCGGCAAGCGCCCACAAAATTCACGGACCGAAGGGTATGGGGCTGCTTTATATGAAAAAAGGTCTGAATCTTGTGCCATTCCTTTTGGGCGGAGGACAGGAAAGACATATGCGGTCCGGCACCGAAAATACGCCGGGAATCGTGGGATTTGGCAAAGCAGCAGAGCTGGCGATGAGAGATTTCGACGAGAGAATCCAGAGGATGAGCACTGCGCGGCAGCGGCTGCTTGAACAGATTTGCGCAGAAATCAAGGATATTCGCATAAACAGCCCGGAGGGCGAGGAAGCTTGTCCATCCGTGTTGAATCTTTCGTTTTTAGGAACGCGTGGCGAGGTGCTTCTGCACACTCTCGAGCAGGACGGAATTTTTGTTTCCACAGGCTCGGCGTGTTTTTCCAATCATTCTTCCGCGAAAGGCTCTCATGTGCTGAATGCGATGGGACTTACGCCGAAGGAAATTGAAGGAGCGATTCGTTTCAGTTTCAGTGAATTTAACACGGAAGAGGAAATGGATTTTACGGCTGATAAGGTAAAAGCTGCGGTTGCACGCTTTCGCAGGCTTGGCAGTTTTCGATAATTCAGGAATTCGACCGTTCGGTAAGGAGAATCAAATGAACGAACAAAACATTTTAATCGTCAGATGCGGCGAAGTCGCTTTAAAAGGCATGAACAAACCTTATTTTGAAAGAATGCTCGTGGACAGAATCAGAAACAATCTGAAAGGCTTTCGCGGCATTGATGTAAGAAGAAGCGAGGGTCTGATTTTCGTCAGGATCGAAAAGGAGATAGACATCGACGCGGTTATTAAGGAAATTTCTAAAGTTTTCGGGGTGGCCTCCATCAGCAAAGCGGTAGAAGCACCTTCGGAGCTTGACGCAATCGGCGAAGAAGCGGTCAGATATATGAAAATGCTCATTTCAGAGCGCGGCATTCAGACCTTTAAGGTCGAAGCAAAGCGTGCGGACAAGAATTTCCCGGTAAAATCACCGGAAATCGGACGCATCATCGGCGCCAAGGTGTTAATCGGCTGCAAGGTGCTGAAAGTCGATGTTCACGAGCCGGATGTGCTACTGCATGTGGATGTGCGTCACGACCGTTCTTACATCTATGAAGGAAAAATTCCGGGATTCGGAGGTCTTCCGCTGGGTACAAACGGAAAAGGCCTGACACTTCTTTCGGGCGGAATCGACAGCCCGGTTGCCACATGGATGATGGCGAAGCGCGGCATGCTGATTGAAGCGGTGCATTTTCATTCCTATCCGTACACAAGCCAGAGGGCACAGGAAAAGGTGGAAGACCTTGCTTCGATCGTGGCGTCTTACTGCGGACGCTTTAAAATGCATGTAATCAACCTGCTTCCGATTCAGGAGGCGATTGTTGCGAATTGTCCGGAAGAGGAGACAACAATCCTTGTCCGCAGATTTATGATGAGAATTGCAGAGAAAATTGCAAATGACACAGGATGTCAGATGCTGATTACAGGGGAAAATCTCGGGCAGGTTGCCAGCCAGACAGCGGAAGCTCTTGTAGTTACAGACGCAAGTGTGAGCCTTCCGGTAATGCGTCCGCTGATTGCGATGGACAAGGTGGATATTATGGCAAAGGCGGAAGAAATCGGGACCTTCGAGACTTCCATTCAGCCATATGAGGATTGCTGCACAGTATTCCTGCCGAAGCATCCGACTACTAAACCGAAGCTTGCGAGAATTTTGGAATCAGAGAGCAGGCTCGACTGTGAAGCACTGATTGAAGCAGCCGTAAAATCGCAGGAAATTGTCAATATCATGCCGAAGTAGCAGGCTTTAGAAAAGATGGGGATTATGCGCTTAATCTTCTCATTTTGCTTGGATTTTGCAAGAAAAGGTTGACAAAAAGTGCCTTTGAGAGGTATACTCAATCTGTATATTATGCAAATATATCTAATGAATAGGGTGTGACAATGACAGTAAAGAGATGGAAACAATGTATAACGATTTTTGTTTTATCTTTAATATTAATTTTAATTGCATTAGTTGTGTTTTTAGCAGTCCGCTGCGGAAATTTACAGAAAGAACATGAGGCAGCAGTGAACGTATCGGCTGATAATGCGCAGGAAGATTCAGCGATTAGTATAGACGCATCCAAACTCAGTCGTTTTTTTGATAGTGCACAGCAATTTGAATACCAAAAAAAATACAAGAATTTATATATAGAAAATGATTTTGCATATAAGCCGCGGGAAGAAAAAATTTGTTATTTAACATTCGATGACGGGCCGAGTACAGAGAATACAAAAAGGATTCTTGACATTTTGCAAGAGCATAATGTGAAAGCCACCTTTTTTGTCATAAATAAAGAGGGGGATGAGGCAGAATCACTTTATAAAAGAATTGTCAAAGATGGACATACCCTCGGTATTCATTCCGCATCTCATGACTATGCAAAAATATATAAATCTGTGGACGCTTATTTGAAAGATTTTAATATCATTTCAAATAGAATTGAGGAGGTAACAGGTGTAAAGCCTGATATATTCCGCTTTCCGGGCGGTTCCGTAAATTCATACAATGCAGATATTTATGTCCCTCTAGCGGCAGAGATGCTTAGAAGGGGATATACATATTACGACTGGAATGTTTCCTCAGGAGACGCGTCTTTGACCATTTTATCGAAAGAGACAATCTGCAAAAATGTTGTAAACGGCATGTATGATAAGGGCGAAAACATCGTTTTATTGCACGACAGCAATGAAAAAGACAGTACAGTGGAGGCCCTTTCAGGGATTATTGAGACGCTTTCGGCGCAGGGGTATACATTTGCGAAGCTTGATAATAAGGTTAGGCCAATAATATTCAATTATTTGAGTTGATATATTTGATAGAGAAAGGAAGAGCATGGGTAGTAAAGGAAATTTCACACAAGCACTGAGAGAACTGACTGGGTTTGACGAAACACAGGAGAAAAAAAGGACGGAGGACGTTATAGCCGAGGATGTCAAGCCAGAGGAAATCAAGGTAGAAGAAATCAAAAATTCTTACACATATGTACAACAGGAACAGACAGTAATTGAAAAAAGCGCGGATAGTCATATCACAAGTAC
The DNA here is from genome assembly GCA_902465215.1 of uncultured Bacillota bacterium. Classification (GTDB taxonomy): domain Bacteria; phylum Bacillota; class Clostridia; order Peptostreptococcales; family Anaerovoracaceae; genus CAG-238. The sequence goes on along the minus strand of CABQMM010000021.1, from coordinate 3,441 downwards.
CATGGTTATCAAAGGCAAGGTCAGATCAGAAGGTAATATTTTTGTTGAGGGAAGCGTGTATGGGAATATTGTCACAGCCGGAGATATTTCAATCAAGAATATTGTTTTCGGAGACATAAAAGCTGAGAATATCTATTTGTCTGATGCACGCGTTAAAGGAAACGTAAAATCCGATGAAAAAGTTAATGTTGGTGAAAAAACTATTTTAGTCGGAGATGTGACAGCAAACAATATCATTGTGTCCGGCAAGGTGAAAGGTGATTTGTCTGCAAGTGATACGACGGTTCTCGAACAGGACGCTGTAGTTTCGGGTAATATAGTTACGGGAAATATTTTATCGAATTCCGGCGCAAGCTTGAAAGGATCGATTACAACTACCGGAAATGCGAATATTGACGATGACACAGAATTTGATTTAGGAGTTGAGATATATGAACAATAATGATTATATGAATTATAATGATACGGAAAACCCAACAACGGAAGAAGTTCAAACATCTGAAGAATCTGTGTCTGAACACACGGAAATTATGCGTGATATTGCGGATGAGCTTGGAGTTATCTCGGAAGATACCAGAGTGGACGGCGATATTACCACGAAAGGACATTTAGTTATAGACGGAAATGTCGAAGGCAATGTTTCTGCAAAGGGAAATATTATTGTCAGAGGCAATGTAAGAGGCAAAATTGTGTGTGACAATTTAATCCTTGATCAATGTACATTGCTTACGGAAATTGAAGCGACCGGTCAGGTTTCCATTAAGGAAGGCAATGTGACGGGAAAGATTACGTGCAGAGACATCAGCATAAACGGAACTGTAACCGGAGATATTAACGCGAGAGAAACATTGGCATTATCAAGTATTGCCGTGGTAAATGGCGATATTAAGGCAGCTAAAATCGGTATGGACTTTGGCGCAATTATAAATGGAAATGTTTCCATGGGAAGGTAAAAACATAAAAAAAATAACAGCTTCGGCTGTTTTTTTTTCGACAAAAGTAGTGTTGAAACGACAGAATCTCCTAAAGACAAAAGCCTTCCTCGGATATATAATAGAGGAAGAAGAAAAGGAGGTGCCAAAGTGGAAGTGATTTTTAGCATTTCGGGCAATGTTTTAATTGCAGAACTGCTCGGCGAACTCGACCATCATGCGGCAGCGCAGATTCGCGGTGATATTGATGCTGCTTTGCAGAGCCATGCGGCGAAATATTTGGTGTTTGACTTTAGCAAGGTCAGATATATGGACAGCTCTGGAATCGGTATGGTGCTCGGAAGATATCGAAAAATGAATGAAACGGACGGTGCGGTTGCCATTGTCTCCTGCTCAGCAGCGGTGAGAAATATTTTGAACATGGCAGGGATTTTTTCGCTGATGGATTACATGGACACGAAAGAAGAAGCAATTTTGTATTTTAAGGGAAAGGAAGCATCGTGATGGAAAGATTATTCAAAGTACAGATGGAAGCGGATTTACGCAATCAGAGTCTGGCACGTTCGGTAGCGGCTGCCTATGCATCGGAGTTTGATCCTACGGTAGACGAATTGACAGAAATAAAGACAGCGGTTTCGGAGGCTTTCAGCAATGCAGTCATTCACGGCTATCCCGAAGAAGAACAGCATGAGGGAATCGTCGAGATGGAATTTGCAACAGCACCCGGCGCAACGCTGATTATAAAAGTGAGAGATACCGGAGTGGGAATCGAAAATATAGCGCAAGCTATGGAACCGCTTTTTACAACCGATACGGGAGACGAGCGTTCGGGCATGGGTTTTACGGTCATGGAAAGTTTTATGGATAAGATAAAAGTCGATTCCAAACCCGGAAAAGGAACGACGGTTACCATGATTAAGAAGCTGGATACATACTATGAGTTTTGATATGGAACAGCTCGCCGAAAAGCACGGCGGTCTGGTAAAATCAGTTGCACTGAAGCTTTCACGCGTGTACGGTGAGGATGCAGAGGATTTGATTCAAATCGGCTACATCGGTCTGATTAAGGCGGCGCAGCGCTTCGATGAGTCGCGGGGACTGGCATTTTCCACTTATGCGGTTCCGATGATTACAGGAGAAATCCGCTCACAGCTTCGTGACCACGGGGCAATCAAGGTCAGCAGGTCGCTGAAGGCGGATGCGTATGCGGTTCGCAAAGTAGAAAATGAATTTACGCTCAGGTGCGGACGTTCGCCGAAGCTCACGGAACTGGCAAAAGAGGCAGGACTGTCAAAGGAACGGACATGTGAAGCGCTTCAAGCGGCCGATGCGATGAAAAATTTTGAAGAATACGAGAAAGTAAGCCTTTGGACGGACAATGAAAATGCGGAAATCACCCGGATTGATTTAAAGACAGAACTATCCGCTCTGCCTCCGCGCCAAAGGCAGGTAATTGTGCTGCGCTATTTTAAGGATATGACGCAGCAGCAGGTCGCAAACCATATGGGAATTTCGCAGGTTCAGGTCTGCCGTATCGAAAAAAATACACTGAGAGCATTACAAAAGTCGATGACATAAGCAGAGTTTTCGACTTTTTTTGTCTTTCTTCTCTGTATTTGGTAAAGTTCCGATTAAAAAACATTATTTTCGCTGAAAATCGCAAAATATACCTTGCAAGATTGTAAAAAAAGTGCTTTAATAGTAGTGTATGTTGTTATGCTTTTAACATGGGCTAACAAGTCAAAAACAGACCCCTGCCTTATGCAAAAGGAAAGGTCGTTATTAATAATTTAAGGAGGCATTTAAATGAACTTTCAACTGACGAAGGAACAAGAATTCGTAAGAAAAATGGTAAGAGAATTTGCCACTAACGAAGTTGAACCTTTAGCTGCTGACATCGATAAGGAACACAGATTCCCTGTTGAAACAGTAGAAAAAATGGCTAAGTATGGTTTACTGGGAATCCCATTCCCTACACAGTACGGCGGAGCTGGCGGAGACCACATCTCCTACGCTATCACTGTAGAAGAGTTATCCAGAGTATGCGCATCCACAGGCGTTATCTGTTCCGCTCATACTTCATTATGCTGCTGGCCAATCTTCAACTGGGGTAATGAAGAACAGAAGATGAAATATCTTCCTGACTTACTTTCCGGTAAGAAGCTTGGTGCTTTCGGTTTAACTGAACCTAACGCAGGTACAGACGCATCCGGACAGCAGACAAGAGCAGAACTCGTTGACGGAAAATGGATCCTCAACGGCGCGAAAGTATTCATCACAAACGGTGGATATGCAGACGTTTTCGTAGTGATGGCTATGACTGATAAGAAAAAAGGAAACCACGGAATTTCCGCATTCATCGTAGAAAAAGGCGATGAAGGATTCTCCATCGGTAAGACAGAAGATAAAATGGGTATCTGCGCATCTTCCACTACAGAACTTATTTTCCAGAACTGTGTAATTCCTGAAGACAGATTACTTGGTCAGGTTGGCGACGGATTCAAGGTAG
>CABQMM010000020.1 GCA_902465215.1 uncultured Bacillota bacterium | reverse complement strand
CTCTCCGCGCCGAAAATGTTCGTCTAATTAATCCTGCTTGAGGTCTTCAGGTCTGAAACCGTGAGGAACTTCGCCTCTTCTTCTCTGTCTTTCCTGAGCAAGGAATGTAGCAACGTCGATACCGTGGGAGTTTCTGCCGAATCCCATGTCGATACCAGTCTTAACAGCTTCTTCAGGAATTACCTGAGTACCGCCTGCGCAGATGATAACCTTGTCACGGATACCCTTTTCAACGCAGAGCTCGTGGATTCTCTTCATGTTCTTGTAGTGAACGTTATCGTGAGAGATGATTGTGGATGCGAGGATAGCCTGTGCATTTTCTTCGATGCAAGCGTCAACCATCTTTTCAACCGGAACGGAAGTTCCAAGGTAAACGCATTCGATACCCCATTTTTCGATTCCGCCGTGCTTGATGTTGATGATTTCTCTCATACCTACGGAGTGTTCGTCATCTCCTACTGTACCGCAAACAACCTTCATGTGTTCATGTCCTTCGAATTCTTCATATAATTCTTTGTCGGACATTACATATGGTTCCGGTGGTACTACCAGAGTCTTAAGGTCGATGTCGAAGTCAACTCTGCCCTTTAACTCGATTCTTGTACCTTCAGCTTCCTGCATGATTTCTGCAGAAATAACTTCAGGGTCAACAAGGCCTAACTTTCTGCCGAGTTCAACAGCAGCAGCTTCAGCAACTCTCTTGTTTGCAGGGAGCATCATAGTCAGCATGATAACTCTGTCGCCGCACCATTCAACTTCAGGAGTCAGCCATTCGCCTGTTCTGTATTTAGCAACCTTTTCAAGTCTTCTCTCTACGCAGTCCTCTTCGTCAAGCTCATCAATGAATACGATTTTGCTTCTGTCCTCAAAGGTACATCCGCCGATTAAAGCAGCCGGGTCTTCAGGGTTTCCGCCGTACTGCTCTACGTTATTATATCCGTAGTGAGCAGTTACTGGAGCCATGTAGTCTTCGTCTCTTTCGAAAATGAAGCCTGCGCCGAATCCGCCGTCGATCTTACGAGCGATACCGTCTCCGTTTCTTTCAGGATATTTTCCGGAGTCTACGAAGAAGCCTTCCTGAACAGCGTTGAAGTATCCGCCAACTTCGAGGATTTCTTCTACATATAATACAGCTCTTTCTTTAAGTTCTCTTGCGGTTTCTCTTAAAGGACCATCCTTCTTGAGTTCAACCATCTCCATTAAACCGTCTAAGCCGATTAATGTCTGCTTAGCAGTGTCAGTTGCTTCGATGTTGTAGATATGCCAAGGAACGTTTCTTCCTTCGTCCGGTGTGATTGTGGACTGGATATCTGCGCTTGTCAGCTTGGAAATGAACATATTCATTACGTGAGTTACTGTAGCTTCACGAGCGGAGGACTGAATGTACTTCGTGTTCATCTGAGCTCTCATCTTGTATCTGCCGCAGAAATCTCTGAGAGCTACTGCATACGGAAGGTCCATATACATGCAAGGTGCAGGTGTAGCTGTCGGAGGAACTGTTGATAATGAAATGTTTTCAGGCTTGATGCCAACTCTTTCTGAGAAGTAGGAGTTGATAGCGTGCTGAACGATAAGTTCAGGCATTACCTTCCAAGCATCTCTTGCTGTTGCGTTTGCATTGTGAGCTCCGTCGATCTGAAGCATGCCGGACCAAGCCATAACTTTCTTGGATTCGCAAGCATCTACAAAAGATCTTACCATGTTAACGTCTCTGTAAAGTACGTTATACTGAGGATCCTGGTGAGCACCGTTAATGCCCTCTTCAGCGAACATTACCGCAATGTCAGGACCTGCAACGCCGGAGATGTAGGAATGGTAGTTGATTGGACGACCAACTTCATCTTCGATGAGGTCGATAGCCTTTCTCTGTGCTCTAACCTGCTTACGAGTAATAGGAACACCACCGATACCCTGCGGAGTACCTTCCATAAGTCCGTCGATGTGGGACTGGCCCATATGTCTGATAACCATTAAGTGGTCAGCGCCGTGCCATGCTGCCATTCTCATTCTTCTGATATCGTCTTCAAATCTTCCGGAAGCGATTTCAGTCGTGATTGTCTGCATCGGCTGCGGGTCGATATTTTCAAGGAATTTAGCCGGAGGAAGAGGTACAGAGTTCTTCAGGCTCTTTGAAATTTCGTGATATTCAAACTGTCCTAAATGCTGATCTTCTGCTCTTTCTCTCCAAACCCATTCACGTCTTCTTGGTTCGTATTTGTCAAGGTCTTTAAGTAATTCAACTACATCGAGTTTTTCATTTGGTTTCAAAATCATCTTACTTACCTCCCTTGAATGCTGCAACAACTTTATCCCAGCCTTCGCCCTTTGCGAGCTTGATGGAGGCATCACGGATAGAGATGTCTTCTATTTTTGATAACTTATATACGCAGTGACCTGCGCCTTTGCCCATGAGACCGTGGTCCATGCAGTGGTTTACGATAGGCATACAATCAAGGGATGATACACCCATTCTGAGTAATACCGCACGTTCAACCGATGGTGTAGTGTTCTTGTAACCTAACTCCAGAAGCGGTTCATCAACCTTGGCGATTAATTCCCAGAATCTGTTGTAAAGTTCTTCGTCAGTAAGATTTGCTAAATGCTGTCTTCTTACTTGGAAATCGTCTTCTCTTTTCATCCTTATAATTCCTTTCATTTAATTGCAAAACCCGGGGCGGGCGGTGCAAAATCCGCCTGCCCAAGCTTTCGCATTGATAAACATTGTTCTACCTTTACGAATCTTACAGTAATCCTTCTGCTTCAAGAGTAGCTTTTACGAAGTCTACATCTGTCTTTGTTTCTACTGCAAGGAATTCGAGGTCAGCATCTGTAGGCTTAACGCCTGCCTTCTTAACAGCCTTCTTGATTAAAGACTTTCTGAAGTGTTCGATGTTGGCAACCTTGTGCTTAATCAAACCAGGGTTTGCAGGTAAGATTAAGTTTACGCCCGGCTTATCTTCTTCCTGAGGGTTTCCGAATTTGATTTCGATACCGTTGTCTCTTGCAAAGTCAAGCTGTGGCTGGATGTGTTTGCCTGCACCTGTGTATTCTGTTTCGGATACAACTACGATTGCATCTTCCGGAAGTTCCTGCGCATAGGAGAAAGCAGCAGCGAGTGCTGTATTTCCTGCAGGACCTCTTTCAATACCTTCGAGGTTTGCGAGCATTTCTGTCATGTACATTACTTCACCCTGTGTTACGGTGATGTACTTGTCCATGTATCTGAGCGGACGAGCTGCCGAACGAGGTACATCGGAGTGGTCAGGATCGGTAGCGTAAGGAACGCCGAATCCTGTATGACCTGTTGTGCAGGACTTCTTGTTGAAGTCTGTATCGGATGCCATTGATAATCCCGTGAGGTCGATGGAAGCAGCAACTACTTCTGCATTGCAGCCTGCCTTCTGCAGACCACGTGCAGTACCCGTTACCATTCCGCCGCCTGCTGTTGTACATACAACAACATCAGGGTCTTTTCCGAGTTTTTCTCTGCACTGTGTAGCGATTTCATAACCCAGAGTTTCTACACCTGCAATACCAAACGGTGAATACAGGGATGCGTTAAAGTATCCTGTATCTTCGAGGATTGACAGGAAGGAGTAGAATAATTCAGGTCCAACGGTAAGCTGAACGACTTCCGCTCCGAGAGCTTCGCACTTTCTTGCTTTTTCAACGATTTCAGGTTGTCCCACGCCGTGTGAATCATAGCATTCCTGAACGATGATGCAGTTAAGTCCCTGCATAGCAGCCTGGGAAGCAACAGCAGCACCGTAGTTTCCGGATGTAGCAGCCATAACGCCCTTGTATCCTAATTTCTTAGCGTGAGCAACTGCGCAAGCCGCACGTCTGTCCTTGAAGGAGCCGGATGCGTTGCAGGATTCGTCTTTTGCGAAAATTCTTGCGCCGTAACCCGGTTTTGCATATTTACGCGCAAGTTTTGTAACGTTTCTGAGTTCCAGAAGCGGTGTGTTTCCTACGCCGTGAAGTCCCTGGATTCTTTCGATTTCGTCCAATGTGTAACCTGTTGACTTCATCAGAGCATCGTAATCGAAAGAAATCGGAGAGGTCTCAAAGTTTGAATAATCAAGTCCTAAAGCTTCTTTCTGAATCTCGTTGGATCTGCCCATTACGGACTGATAGTCTTTTGCAAGTGTCATTATTCTTCACCTCCGAAATTCATGATTTCTCTAAGCTGTCTGTCAATTTCGATGATTTCAGGAACGAATTTGCCATAGCTGTGAGTATAATACGGTGCTTCATCAATCAAAGTACCCTTTACAAGACGGCCTACTGCGGTTTTTACCGTAACTTCGTCGCCGATTGTTGCGGTTTCATCCTGCAGAAAACCTTTTGTCCATTGTTGAAGGTCGCACTTCTTTGTATCGTCAGGTAATTTCGCAGTTCTTTCTTCTGCCTTCAAAACGATGCTGTGGATGCGAACCCAATCACCTTTCTTAGCCATTTTGTTTATTCTCCTTTTTTATTTAACGATCTTCTTGTCTTCGTCGATTAAATCTCTGAAGTCGCCCATGATTGCATGTGGAACAGGGATATCAATCATAGTCTTGAGTCCGGGAGCTGCGTTGATGCAGTGTGGAATGCAGTTCATGATCATAGCCATAGTTCCGATACCGCCTTCGATTTCCGGAGTGTTAACCATGTTTACCGGAGGAACGGAGTCAAGAATTACATAGTCGCCTGTGTGAACGCCAACCTGTTCAGGTTCGATCTGCTGAGGGTGATCCATGTCGATCTTTCTTTCGCCGTCGATGTTAACCCAACCCTTCATAGCAACGCCTGCAACCTGTCCTGCTGCTGCGAATCCGTAAGGTGATTTTCTGTCAACATCTGTAACGATTGGTTCCATGTCCTGACCGAAGTCATCCCACTTCCAGCCGAGAGCGTCACAAATCATCATTGTGGATTCTGCGAAACCAACATGTCCTGCCATTGTTCCGTTTGCTTTTCTTTCGTTGAATTCTTCAACGGAGATGCCGATACCCTGTTCTTCCATTACAGCAGGTCCGAACGGTGATAAGGAGTTAACTCTTCTTGAAGTTACGTGGTTAACTTCTTCGCACGCTGCAGTCCAAAGGATTACAAGAAGGTCCATGATTAAACCAGGGTTGATGCCTGTACCCATTACGGATACGCCGTTCTTCTTAGCGATTTCGTCAAGCTTCTTAGCAAGTTCAGGTTCCTGAGCCTGTGGGTAAGCCATTTCTTCTGCGGAAGTGATAACGTTCATTCCTTTTTCCATTACAAATACTAACTTGTCATATACATCTTTTGTGAAAGAATTTGTGCAAACTACTACGATGTCTGCTGCGCCCGGTTTGATAACTTCTTCCGGAGTTCCAACGATAACGTCTTCTCTGTCGCCTCTAACGATTCCGGGAACTACGTCATATAAGCTCTTGCCGATCTTGTCGCCGATGTCGATAGCGCCAACGATGTCAACGCCTTTTTTCTTTGTGAGCATCTTGCCGATTCCGCCGCCCATTGCGCCGAGTCCCCAAAGGATTACTTTTACATTTTTCATTTTAACTGTCTCCTTTTCAAAACAATAATTGTTATAACAAACTATGCCTCTATATTAAGCAAAAGCCGTGCCATAAGCGAAGGTGAATATTGTATACATGAAGGACGCAGAAATGTTTGTTTTGTACAAAATTTCGTGCAAAATTTTGCCGATTTTATGTGTACAAAAACAAATACATGGCATTTTTGCCTGTTTTTTTCTTTTTGCGAAGATTTCATCTGAAAAAAATGTCGAAACGTGTCGCCCAAACGCAAAAAAACTTGCGCTTTTAGCGCAAGTTTTTTTGCATATAAAACTATTTCATGTCAAAAACATGATATTTTTTCAATTTATGCTGCAGCGTCTGCCTCTTAATTTGCAAAGCATTCGCAGCTTTCGTTATATTGCCGTCCCACGCAACGAGCGCTTCCTTAATAATCCGCTCCTCAATCGCGTCAAGATATTCATCCAGCGGCCTGTCAGCGTTATAATCGAACTCCGGTCTTTTTACTCTCTTTCCTGTTTCCGGCATGCTCAGCAGCTTTTCCGTCAAAACATGCTCTTTATCCGCCATTGAAACTGTCTGCTCGATGATATTTTCGAGTTCGCGGACATTCCCCGGGTAATCATACTTCTGCAGTTTTTTAATCGCCTCATCCGATACCATCCAAAGTTCCTTCTGAAAACGCTTATTGTGCTTCTCCAGAAAGCGCTCCGCTAAAACCGGAATATCGTCCGGCCGCTCCCTGAGCGCCGGTATGGAAATATTGATGACATTCAAACGATAATACAAGTCTTTTCTGAGCTTCCCCTGCTGAATTAAATCCTCCGGCGGTTCGTTGACTGTAGCGATAATGCGGACTTTAACCGGAATATCTTTATTTCCGCCGACTCTTCGCACATAATTTTCCTGCAGCACTCGCAAAAGCTTGCTCTGAAGATCATACGGCATAGCGCTGATTTCGTCTAACAACAAAGTCCCGCCGTTCGCCTGCTCAAAAAGCCCTGCTCTGTCAATGGCACCCGTAAAACTGCCCTTAGTCGTGCCGAACAAGATTCCCTCAAGCAAAGTCTCAGGAATCGCCGCGCAGTTTTGCGCTAAAAACGGTTTATCCTTTCGCGGACCTCCGTAGTGAATACTCTGCGCAAACAGTTCTTTGCCCGTACCGGTTTCACCGTAAATGAAAACGCTCGCATCATTTCCGGCCGCGCGTTTTGCACGGTTCACAACCTCTTTAAACCTCGGATTTTCTCCGTAAATATCATCGAAGGTGTATTTGCGGATTCCGCTCTGCAGTCTGAGCGAGTCCCTATCCTCTGCCACAGCTGCAACCGCCTTTTCTATCGTATTTTCCTGTAATTTCAGCAGTTTATCCGACATTTTTCTGATGTCGGTTATGTCCTTTGCAACTTCAACCGCTGCAACCGCCTCCCCGTCCACAATAATCGGAATGGTGCTGTTAATCGTCGTAATTTCCTTGCCGTAAAGGTTTTTATAGGTCTGCTGTTTTTTCAGCGTAGGCTCTTTTTTCGTCAGCGCCCGAAACATCGTGCTTTCGCCCATATGAAAGTCCGGAAAAGCCTCGTGAAACTTTTTCCCGAGCACATCATCCATGTTGACCTTTTCCATCGACGCCATCGCCTTATTGTAATACTGTCCGATGCCGTTCTTGTCTACTATGTACACGCCTTCGTCAATCAGTTCAATCAAAGCCTCTATAATTTTGCTGTAATACTCCGCATTCATGCGCACACCTTCCTTTCTCACTGCTATTTTAGCATAAAAAAGAAAGGGGCGCAAACTTTTTTGCGGTATGTGCAGAGTTTCCCCAAAGCTTTTCTATTTTTGTGGGATGTTAATCAGCTATGCGTCTCTTTCACTGTATCGCCGCGCCGATATACCTGTGCATCCGCGATTTTTTTCAAATCGAGATTCGGATTTCTTTCTATTAGCTCAAAACTCTCTCCCGGCTGCATAAAAGGTTTGACGATCTCAGCCATCTTCGGAAACAAATCAAATTTGCTCCCATAAAAATCCATGCTCAGCATCAGATGCGGCTGTCTCTCATTCTCGCCTTTTGCCCGAAAAATCCAAACGGCATTTATCCCAATCTGCCCCCGGCAAAACTCGCAAACCGCTTCGCGCAGGCCTTTCGGCAGATTACGCGCAGGCCTGAGTTCTGTAATTCCAACATGATCATTTCGCTGTACGGTCATTCCCTTGGTAATCGAATCATACTTCTCAAAATCTTCCCTTCTTATTACAATGTTCTTCGTGAAAGGCTCGATAACCAAGCCGCCGGCGCTGCCGTCGAGCTCGATAAAGATGTCTCGCAGTCGTGAAAAGTCAAACTCCGCAAACTTTTCATCCGCAAAACACCCTGTCTGCGATCCCCTCGAAAAAAATGCCGGCAAAAAATTTTCCCCCTGGCCGTTCATCAAAAACTCCAAAGCAACCTCGTTATTCTCTTGAAGCTTGTATGGAACGAAAAGTGTGGTTCCATGCAGCGCGAGATAAAACTTCTTATTTCTTTCCATTTTTTCTACCTTATTCATATATGCAATATGCCGGATAGGTCTCCCCGACAAAAATCCATACATTCTCTCCCATTTCAAGGTGTTTTTCAAAAACTCTGTCCGGAATAAACAGTTTAACTGCGGTCCGCTTCGTTCCTTTCAATATAACACCCTCGTCTGTCGGATTGTCGCGAAATTCTTTTATCTTCTTTCCTAAATCCGGTATTCCCGCCTCCTTGCCAAAGTTATCGGCAAACTGCGCAATTGTGGTATAAACTACATTATCCGGGTTCTCAAACCAGCTCTGTCTCATCTTAATCCCTCCTCTTTATTAAATAAAAAACAGACCATCTCTCTGACAGTCTGTCGATAATCCGTTTTGTGCGTATGCAAAAAATACAACGCTCCGAAAAGTGCCGCCCTGCAAATTCTCCTGCCACTCTAACAAAAGAATTCTTACGCCTTGCTTTCCTTTCCGCACGGATGTCTCCTCTGCTCCAGAGATTCGTACATCCAAGCGATAACTCGTCTCCCGACTTGTCGTTTGAAACGCATTACGGTTGCTCGCCAGTATGGGACTCTCACCCAACTTCCGTTAGTTACCCTCCGAAGTATGAAATTGTATCCTTATGCCACTATCATACAATATTTTTTTGATTTTGTAAATAGGCAATCCGCCCGAACTCCTGCTTGCAAAAAACCTCATTTTCTGTCATAATGAGAGGGTGGCTTTTGTTGCGTGAAAGGATGTAATTTTATGAGATTAAGAAAAGATACCGACGGAATGCTCGAAGAAGAAGTGCTGCTCATCGCGCGGGTTTCCGATGCGCTGGCACACCCTGCCAGAATCAATATGTTTCGCTATGTCATGCAGGCAAACCGCGGCATGGTTGCCGTCTGCAATAAAGACATCGTAAATCATTTCGACTATGCACAGGCAACGGTTTCGCAGCACATGAAAAAGCTCGTGGATTCGGGGCTTGTCGAGATAAAAAAGAAAGAAAAGTTTTCTTATTATTATGCGAACCTTGGTATGCTGATGCAGTACCTCAATGCGACGAAGAAATTTTCGGTGCAGTAATTGGCTTTATCCGCTTTGCAGCGCATGTCTGCAGGCGGATATTTTTTATTCACATAAACTTGACATATGACAAGTTTTTTGTTACGATTTGTTTTGAGGTGAGAAATATGAATACGCAGATTATTAAAGAAAAGCAAGATATGACTTATTTATCCTGGTCGCATATACGCAACTCGTCCGGTACTGCCGGCTCATTTTTGAAGTCCTACTCTGAATTGGGCGGCAGGAAGGTCTATTACAAACTTTCAAATTTTGATAAGACTCGAGGTGCTATTGGACATGAGTGTGTGAATGAACTGATTGTCGACCGTCTGCTTTCCATTTTGGGAATTCCGCATCTTCACTATAGCTTGATTCATGCGAATATTTTTGTGGATGGTCAGATTCGTGATGTTTTTCTTTGTGCCTCCGATGACTTTAAGAAGAAAGGCGAGAGTAAAATTGCCCTTGACGCTTATCGAAATTCCCTTGAGGATACTTCTTCTTCCGCATTGGATTTTTGTATCCAACAGGGTTGGGAAGAGTATATTTATCAGATGCTCGTGGTGGATTTTCTCATTCTGAATCGTGACCGTCACGGTGCGAATATTGAGATACTGCGTAACCGTCGCAAGAAAACACTTCGCCCGGCACCGCTTTTCGATCATGGCCTTTCTTTACTTTGTCGGTGTTCAGAAGAAGAAATCTCCGCTTATGATGTGATGGAAGATAAACCTTGCAATAATTATATAGGTTCACGCTCAACTTCTGAAAATTTAAGGCTCATTCCGAAAGATAAGCTGCCAAGTTTGAATGCTTTGAAAGAAAGTGACAAGAATATACTGTTAGAGGACTTGGATGGTGTTATTTCAAAACCTTTGCAGGAAAAAATATGGGAAATGATTTGGAAAAGGTGGTGTTACTATGAAGATTTTCGCAATCAGAGATGAGTCCTGCGATGTAAAGAAGGATCTTGCGTATCTTCTGTATTATGAGCGCGAAAAACAGTTCTATATCGAATTGCCTCAAGATGCAGATCCATGGGAAACCCCGCTTCTTCTTGATAATTTTGTTAAGCGCGGGGAAACCTCAGTTAACTCTTACTGGAGCCGCATTTGGGTCGAGCAGCGCATCGTTCCGACTGACCGTCAAAATCTCGGGGAAATTCTTCGTGACAACGGCCTCACAGAATATGACGAGTTTCAGC
>CABQMM010000019.1 GCA_902465215.1 uncultured Bacillota bacterium | reverse complement strand
TTTATATCTAAACCTAAAGATTTAGATGGTATAATTCAATCAAAATATTGAAATTTCAACAGATAAAAAGAGCTCCTCAAAAGAAGAGCCCTTTTATATTATCTTTTATAAAATTGTTTATGCTGTCGGGTTTGCAGCCTTTGGAAGTCTGTCCATGATGTCCTGCATTAAGCTGTCTGTGCATGGAAGAGCATCAATAACTGCGCCGTCGCCTACAACTGCAAGTCTTGCTTCGTCTGTCGGAGCTAATGCGCCGCCGAGAATTTCGCCGACTTCCGCATACTTGTAAGCAGGAACTGTGTCGCACATTTCAACGGAAATGTCTTCTTCTGTATCCCATCCGAATTCAACTTCGAATACGCTTGCAACTTCTGCTGCAACTTCCCAGTTCGTGAAGAGAATATCTTCGTCGATTGCAGCTGTTACCGGCTGTAATCTTCTTTCGGTATTTGTATAAGTACCGTCAGCACTCGCAAATCCTGTTCCAGGGATTACTACGTTAGCCTTTTCAGCAAGTTCTGTCATATGCGTATCGCATACTGCAAGGAATTCAAGTCCTGTCGTATCGATGTCAGCGTTTTCGCCGAATACTACGAGAGCCTTAACGCCTTCCAGTGCTTCCCTGCCTGCAGTGATTCCCATGTCGATGAGACCCTGAGAGTTGTTCTTAGGCTTAACCATAAGGATACCGTTTCTAGGTGATCCGATGTGTCCGGAAAGCATTGCGATGTCGCCGACAAGTTTCGCGCCGTCAACCGTCAGGAAGTTCTGCTGGTAAACGATCATTGCCTTCTTCGCTGCAAGGTATGTATCTGCGATAGCCTTAGCTTCGTCGGAAACCTTAACATTTGCAACGGATGCTGCGAATTCGTCATATCCTTCAACCTTCTTAGCCTTGCCGCTGTCGATGATAGCCTTAGCGATTTCCTTAAGGAATCCAAGGTCGTTTTCACCGTTGCAGAGGTTAATTACGTTAGCGCCTGCTTCTGCAGCCTGCTTCATCTTTAAGGAAATAACTCTGGAGTCATTGTCTTCAAAGCCAACTCTTAAGATTACGTTTGTGGAAAGAAGTTCATCGATTGTGTTCGGAGAAGCATCAAAGCCAAGAACTTCAGCAAGTCCGTTTGCTCTGTTGTTCATGCAGAGAACTTTTGCGCCCATAACTTCTGCCATTCTCTTCATAGCATAAGCTTCTTCGTTTGTATATCTGTCGGAAATTGCAACTGCGATTGCGTCTTTACCGTATTTCGCACCGATTGTCTGCATTCTCTTAGCGATGAGAACCGTTGCTTCGTGGTAATCAGCTTCTCTGAATCTTCCGTCTTCCTTTACAAGCGGATCTTCAATCTTGCCTTCGAGTACGGAGCAGTCAAATCCCCATTTACCCTTACCGCAGATGAGACCTTTGTTTACAACGCCGTCCTTATCCGGGTTAGCCTTGATTAAGAGATCGCCGTAGGATTCAAGCTTCAGCGAGCAGCCAACGGAGCAGTACGAGCAAGTCGTTTCTGTAATGTCAGCAGCAAGCGGAGTTTCTTTGATCATGGAAGTCTTTTCCTGAAGAGCGCCTGTAGGACATACGCTTACGCACTGTCCGCAGGAGATACATCCGGATTCGATGAGCGGTTTTTCCATGTTCGGCTTAACAACTGTGTCGAAACCTCTGTGTACAAGGCCTAAAGCCCCAACACCCATAACTTCGTCACAGACTCTTACGCAAAGTCCGCAAAGGATACACTTGTTCGGATCTCTTACGATGAACGGATGAGCATCTTCGAATTCAATTGTATTCTTGTCGCCTGCGAATCTTTCAGGATGTACATCGTACTGGTTTGCAAAATCAATCAGCTTACATTCGAAGTAGTCGTGGCATCCACATTCCAGACATCTGGAAGCTTCTGCAACAGCCTGTTCTTCTGTGTATGCGTAAGGAATAACTTCGCTGAAGTTGTCTTTTCTTTCTTCTGCGCTGAGCTGAGGAAGAGTCGGTCTGCAAAGTCTTTCTCTGTCTTCGAAAGTCTTTTCTGTGATATCGTCTCTTTCTACGAAGAAAGGTTTTTCATATTTGATTTCTTCACCGTCAAGGTAAGCGTCGATAATGTCGGATACCTTGCGAGCATCTGCGATTGCTTCAACAGCGATGGAAATCTTATCGTTACCGCAGTCACCGCCTGCGAATACGCCCGGAATGCTTGTCATGAATGTATCCGGATCGTAAGCGATTGCGTTCTTTCTTGTCTTGTCACAGTCGAAGATGGAAGCATCTACTGCCTGACCGATAGCAAGGATCATGGTATCGATTGCAAGAGTTTCTGTCTTTCCTTCAACCGGAATCGGTTTTCTTCTGCCGGAAGCATCCGGTTCGCCGAGTTCCATAACCTGAAGAACAACTTCCTTAACATGACCGTTTTCGTCTTTTACAACTTCGATTGGGTTCGTTAAGTTCTTGAAGATTACGCCTTCTTCTTCTGCTTCTTCGATTTCTACCATATCAGCAGGCATTTCATCTTTTGTTCTTCTGTAGATGTTGTAAACTTCTTTCGCACCGAGTCTTACAGCTGTTCTGCAAGCGTCCATTGCAGTGTTACCACCACCGACGATTGCAACTCTTTCGCCCATGCCGATTTCTTCGTTTCTGACAACTTTTCTTAAGAAGTCGATACCGCCGATAACGCCTTCTGCATCTTCACCCTTGCAGCCAACGCCTGTGGAAACCCATGCGCCGATGCCAAGGAGTACTGCGTCGAAGTCCGCTTTGATTGTTTCGAACGGAATGTCTTCGCCAATCTTTGTATTTGTGATGATTTCAACGCCCATCATTTCGATTGTAGCGATTTCTTCATCTAAAACAGCCTTCGGAAGTCTGTATTCCGGAATGCCGTATCTGAGCATACCGCCTGCCTTAGGCATTGCTTCGAAGATGGTTACTCTGTGACCCATCTGTCTCAGGAAGTAAGCTGCGGATAATCCCATAGGGCCGCCGCCGATGATAGCAACGCTCTTACCTGTGTCTTCTTCACATTCAGGCACGAATCTTTCGCCGTCAAGATCCTGATCAGCAACGAATCTCTTTAACTGCTGGATGGAAATCGGTTCGTCAACAAGACCTCTTCTGCATGCTTCTTCGCATGGATGAGGACATACTCTTCCGAGTGCTGCAGGCAGAGGAATTTTATCCTTAACCAGTTCAAGCGCAGCTTCGAATTCACCGTTTGCGATTAATCCAACATAACCCTGGCAGTCTGTCTTTGCAGGGCATGCGAGTACGCATGGAGGTCTGCAGTCACCTGTGTGGTTGGAAAGCAGAAGTTCAAGGTTTGTCTTTCTGGATTCGATGACTCTGTCTGTATTTGTGTTAACAATCATTCCGGGTGCGATTTCTGTTGCACATGCTTTGCAAAGCTTCGGATTTCCGTCTACTTCGCACATACAGAGACCGCAGGAACCGTAAATTTTAGTTCTTTCATCGTAGCAAAGAGTTGGAATGAAAATATCATTTTCTCTGGCAACTTCAAGAATAGTCTGGCCGGCAAAACCTGTAACTTCTTTGCCGTTAATATTTAATCTATATTTATTCATTACCGTTTCCTCCTCTCTAGTTCTTTTCAATTGCACCAAACTTGCAAGTTTCTAAGCACTTGCCGCACTTGATACATTTTTCTTTGTCGATAACGTGCTGTCCCTTAACTTCGCCGGAAATAGCGCCAACAGGACATTTACGAGCGCAAGCCGTGCATCCCTTGCAGGCATCTGTAATTGTATAAGTTACGAGAGCCTTGCAGGACTTTGCTGTACATTTATGGTTGTAAATATGGTCTTCATATTCGTTTCTGAAGTACTTGATTGTTGTAAGTACAGGGTTTGGAGCTGTCTGTCCGAGACCGCAGAGCGAACCGTCTTTGATCTTTCCTGCGAGTTCTTCCAGAAGTTCGATATCTCCGTCCTTACCTTCACCGTTTGTAATTCTTTCAAGAATCTCAAGCATTCTCTTCGTACCGATACGGCAGTAGTTACACTTACCGCAGGATTCGTCACGAGTGAAGTTCAGGAAGTATCTTGCCATGTCTACCATACAAGTATCTTCGTCCATTACGATCATACCGCCGGAACCTACGATAGCGCCTGTCTTATTGATGTCTTCATATGTAACAGGAGTGTCGATTAAGTGTGCCGGGATACATCCGCCGGATGGTCCGCCCATCTGAACAGCCTTGAACTGTCTGTCGTTCTTGATTCCGCCGCCGATGCCGAAAAGAACTTCTCTCAGAGTCATGCCCATAGGTACTTCTACGAGGCCGCCCTTCTTGATCTTTCCTGCGAGTGCGAATACTTTCGTACCCTTGGAAGCTTCTGTTCCGAACTTGCCGAAAGCAGCTCCGCCGTTGAAGATGATCCAAGGAACATTAGCGAGTGTTTCTACGTTGTTGATGTCCGTAGGTTTCTGCCAGAAACCCTTAGCTGCAGGGAAAGGTGGTTTCAGTCTAGGCATGCCTCTCTCACCTTCGAGGGATGCGATCAGAGCTGTTTCTTCACCGCATACGAATGCGCCTGCACCTGCCTTGATATAGATATCAAAGTCAAATCCGCTTCCGAAAATGTTTTTTCCCAGGTATCCTCTTTCTCTTGCTTGAGCCATTGCAATTTCAAGTCTCTTGATTGCAAGCGGATACTCAGCACGGCAGTAGATAACGCCCTGAGATGCTCCCATTGCATATCCGCCGATGATCATGCCTTCGATTAAGGAATGTGGGTCGCCTTCCAAAACGGAACGGTCCATGAATGCACCCGGGTCTCCTTCATCGGCATTACATACTAAATATTTTTCTTTTCCCGGACTTGCTTTTGCAGCGTTCCACTTGAACCATGTAGGGAAGCCAGCGCCGCCTCTTCCTCTTAATCCGGAAATCTTGATTTCTTCGATAACTTCTTCCGGCTTCATGGACTTGAGTACCTTTTCGATAGCCTTGTAACCATCTACAGCAAGGTATTCGTCAATGTCTTCCGGATTGATGATTCCACAGTTTCTCAAAACAACTCTCTGCTGTTTTCCGATAAACTGCTTGTCTTCTTCGGTGATAGCAAGATCTTCGCAAACTTTGTGGTTTACAAGATGGCTTTCAACGATTTCTTCAACTTTTTCAGGTTGAACTTTGACATATCTTGTCATGTCGCCGTTGTCTTCATACACGTCAACGATTGGTTCCAGATAGCAGGTACCTACGCATCCGACAGTCCCAACTTCAACATTAAGACCTTTTTCAGCGATTAATTTTTCTAATGCAGCAACCGTTTTCTTGGCACCAGTAGCGATACCGCAGCTGCCTTGTCCAACTACAACTCTCATACTATGTACCTCCTATGCTCTTTCTCTGATTTCAGCGAGAATCTGCGTAACTTTATCTTTCGTAAGGTTGCCGTAAGTTTCATCGCCGTCAGCACTCTTAACCATCATTACAGGAGCCAATGAGCAGCATCCAAGGCAGGCAACATTGTTAAGTGTGAAAATACCGTCTTCGGTAGTTTCTCCATCCTTGATTCCCAAGTACTCGCATACAGCTTCTTCGATAATTTCGGAGCCGTTAACATGGCACGCAGTACCCTGGCAAAGCATGATTAAATACTTTCCGATAGGCTGAAGTCTGAACTGCGCGTAGAATGTTGCAACGCCGTAAATCTTTGCAGGCTTGATTCCTGTGGCTTCAGATATGTAGTTAATCGTGTCGATGGACAGATAACCGTAGATATCCTGAGCTTTCTGGAGGATAGTAATTAAACTACCCGGTACTTTTGCGTATTGGTCTAAAACAGGCTGCAGATCTTTGAACTGCTCTCTCCTCTTTTCGGCACAATTGCAATTACATGTTTTTTCACTCATTTTTTGCACCTCTTAAATTTTATATATTACATCCTATTAGGACAGTTTAAACAAAATCATATTATTCTTCTTCATCCGATTCAGAAGCTGAATTTTCTTCCGTTTCCTTCGGAAGAATGTAAATTTTTACGCGCTCGATACGCCTGTCCTGAATCGCCATGATTTTGAATTGATAGTTTTCGAATTCAACAATGCGTCCGACATCGTTTTCATCCGGGATTTCGCCCAGCATATCAATAATAAAGCCGCCGATTGTTTCGCTGGTTTCCGAAACAAGGTCAATTCCGAGTTCCTCATCCAAATCGTCAAGGTCTACATCTCCGTCTACCAGATAGATGTTATCGTCAATCTTATCGATGATTTCCTCTTCCTCGTCGTATTCGTCGTCGATATCTCCGACTACCTGTTCAATAATGTCCTCCATCGTAACAATTCCGCTGAATCCGCCGTACTCATCAATCAATATGGCAATCTGCTGTTTTGTACGCTGCATTTCATAGAGCAGTGAGTCGATATTCTTCGTTTCGGGCACGAAATAAGCCTGACGGATAATGGATTCAATATCCACGCCGTCAAAACCCTTCTCCCACGCCTGAATCAGATAGTCTTTGATATGCAGAATGCCGATGATATTGTCTGTTTCGCCTTTGCAGACCGGGATTCTGGAATATCTGAGCGTCATCAGATCGTTTAAGTATTCCTCCGGCGGGTCCTCGATATCAATCATAAAGACATCGGTACGCGGTGTCATAATTTCATAAGCCAGCTTATCGTCGAAAGCAAAGATGGAGTTAATCATCTTTTTGCCTTCTTCTTTCAGTATGCCGGACTCCTGTCCTGCTTCAAGCATGGACATAACTTCCTCTTCCAGCTGCTGGGAATCATCCTTTCGGAGCATTTTTCTCCAAAGTTTCTTTACCGTGTTATCTTTGCTGCCCCTCTGACTGGGCCCGCTGCCTAAATCATTTGACATTTTCCGTATTCTCCTTTTTCTTTCGAAGCATAAAATTTTCCTTAACCGGCTGTTTCATTTTTATTTTCAAAATCTGCTGAGGATGTGGCGCCGAAGAAATCGGACATCCCTCCTCATCATACATTTCTTCCAGTTCCTGTACAAAGAAATCTTCTCCCGGCCCGAAAACTTCAATTTCATCTCCGAGAACCATCTTATTTCTCTGTTCTACCGTCGCAAAGCCCGTTTTCGCGTCATAATCCTTTACCAGCCCCGTAAAGGTATAGTCGCGTGTATAGGCGCTTGTGCGGTAATTCTGGTCTTTATTGGTCGGATTGTTGAAATAGAAACCTGTGGTAAATTCCCGATGGCTTACTTTTTTCATCTCATCCATCCATTCCTGTTTAAAAACATACCCTTGCGGATTTTCATAATAGGCATCGATGGCTTTCCTGTATGCCGCAATAATCGTCGCAACATAGAAAATGCTCTTCATCCGCCCTTCTATTTTCAAAGAAGCAAGCCCTGACTCAATCAGCTCCGGAATATGCTCAATCATGCACAAATCTCTGGAATTGAGAATATAGGTGCCTCTGTCATCTTCCTCAATCGGATAATACTGACCGGGTCTTTGCTCCTCGACCAAAGCGTATTTCCATCTGCATGGATGTGCGCACATGCCCTGATTAGCATCCCTTTCAATCATAAAGTTGCTGAGAAGGCATCTTCCCGAATAGGAAATGCACATCGCACCATGCACGAAAGCCTCATATTCAAGGTCGTCCGGTGTGTTCCGCCGTATCTCGGCCATTTCTTCGAAGCTGAGCTCCCTCGCCAGCACGATACGCTTCACACCGATATTATACCAGAAATTTGCCGTTTGGTAACTAGTCATATTTGCCTGCGTGCTCAAATGTATCTCGGCTGTCGGAATGATTTCCTGAATCAGCATGATGATGCCGGGGTCGCTCACGATGAAAGCATCAATATCCAAAGCTTTTATCTTTTCTAAATAGTTCCGAAGCGGCTGAATATCCCGATTATGCGCAAAAATGTTTATGGTCAGATAGCATTTGACTCCGCGCTCATGCGCAAAGGCTATCCCTTCCTTCATCTCATCAATCGTCAGATTTCCTGCTCCGGCTCTGAGGGAAAAGACCTCACCGCCGAAATAAACGGCGTCTGCCCCGTAAAGCACCGCAATCTTTAGTTTTTCCAAATCCCCTGCAGGGGCAAGCAGTTCTATTTTTTTCATTAAATTCAATCTTACTCCATTTTTGTCAGCCGTGTAAGCGCAAGTCCGTCACCGACCGCAATCACACTGCTGTCAAAACGCGGATCCTGATGAATAAAATCAAGAAATTCCCGCATTTTTTTAATATTTGTCTTATATTTTCCGCTCGAATCGTATCTGTCATCGGCGACACGCGCCTGAAACAGAACATTATCCGATACAATCACGGTATCTTTCGTGCAGAGCGGCAGGCATCCCTCTAAAAAGCGCTTATAATGGCTTTTCGCTGCGTCGATGAAGACGAAGTCAAACGACTGTATTCCCTGCTCATGCAAGGCTTCCGCTGCTTCCTGACCGTCTCCTTCGAGGACCGTCACCAGCTTGGAATAACCGTATTTTTCTATATTTTCCTGCGCGGCCAGAAACATTTCATGGTCTTTTTCGACCGTGAAAATCTCCGCACCTGTAAGTTCCGCAAAAAACATTGCCGAATAGCCGACGGCACAGCCGATTTCAAGAATCCGCTTCGGCGCTGTAATGCCTAAGAAAGTTTTCAAAAAGCTTTCCGTTTCCTTCAGAATAATCGGAACACGCTCTTCCTCGGATTTCCTGCGTAACTCTGCCAAATCATCGGTAAGGGGTTTATAAAATCCATTGATATAGTCCGTGACAATATCATTTGTTATATTTTTTCTTGCTTCCATTTGATTCCTCATCAATGTGCCGCATTATAAGCTTTATCATATGCGGCCTTGTCCTGCTCGAACTGATTGTAATCCGCCGAGAAGTTCATGCTTCCGTCAAGTTTCGGGCTTACAACGAAATACAGATAATCCGTATCTTCCGGATAAAATGCCGCTTTAATGGATTCCAATCCCGGAGAGCAAATCGGTCCCGGAATATCATCATATATGTATGAATTGTACGGGGAGTCAATCGAAATATCCGCATAGGTCAGATTTTCCTTTTGGAATCCCAATATATACTGAACGGTTGAACACATCTGAAATTTCATGCCTTTCTGCAGCCGGTTATAAATTACCGACGCTGTCAGCGGTCTTTCTGCATCCAGTACCGTTTCTCTCTCGATAATTGACGCATATTTTATCACTTCCCTAAGCTGGAATCCACATTCCGTTGTGACATATGCACCGTATTTCGTTTTCAAAAGCGTGTTCTCCTGTTCTTGAAATTCCTTAAAAATCCCATTGAAAACATCTTTATCAAACTGTCTGAGCATGACATCTATGATTTCCTCCTCCGACGCGCCCTTCGCTACATAATAAGTGTTCGGCATCAGATAGCCTTCCAGATAGTTGTCGCTGAGGCTCTTTCGCATTTCATCCTCATAGGAGGCATAGCGTAAAAACTCATATTTGTCAAACCATTTCTTGTCTTTTACTTCATTTTCAAAATTTTCTTTCGTACCCATTCCCTGCGAAACGAGTTTTTCAATCGTCTGCTCCACCGTTAATCCTTCCGGTACGGTAAATGCCGACATATCTACCTTCCCGCCTACCAAAATATCAGCGATTGTCTGATAATCCATAGACGGTGAAAGCGAATATACCCCTGCCTTGTATTGGCTGTCAAAGCCTTTCATTTTCGACCACAACCTGAATTTCGATGCACTGTCGATAATTCCGCAGTCAGCCAAAGTCTGCCCAATCTGCTCTGTTGTCGAGCCTGATGGGATATTGACCGCTGCCGCTTCGGCACTGCTGCTGTCGAGCGCTTTCCCCATGCCCGAAACAAAGATGCCTGCACCTGCTGCGATGATGACAGCTGCCGCGATTACTGCAATTAAAACTTTCTTCTTTAAATCCATATTTTCCCCCATAGAAAGTGCACATCTGCTTTAAACAAAGCAATGCACGGAAAGAACGCAGGCCGAGCCGCCCCGCTCTTTCCGTAAATTTTTAAATTATTTGGATCTTCCCAGATATTCACCTGTTCTTGTATCGATCTGGATTTTTTCACCTGTTTCGATGAAAATAGGAACCTGAACAACTGCACCTGTTTCAACTGTTGCCGCCTTCGTAACATTTGTAGCGGTGTTGCCTTTAACGCCAGGTTCTGTTTCGATAACTTCAAGGTCAACAAAGTTCGGAGCTTCTACAAGGAAAGCATTTCCCTGGAAGAACTTAACAGTTGCTTCGTCGTTTGGTCTCATGAACTTAATTGCTTCTTCAACCTGTTCTTTTCCAAGAGGAATCTGTTCATAAGTTTCAGGGTCCATGAAGTAATACAAATCATCCATATCATACAGATACTGCATTTTCTTCGTTTCGATGATAGCTTCTTCAAACTTGTCATCCGGGTTGAAAGCTTCTTCTCTTGTTGCTCCGGTGATGATGTTTCTGTATTTCGTTCTTACGAAAGCCGCGCCTTT
>CABQMM010000018.1 GCA_902465215.1 uncultured Bacillota bacterium | reverse complement strand
GTGCTCATTCATCTGGCAGCCGAAAGTTGTTATGTGAAATGTTTTCTGATCTGACAATTTTCTTCCTCCGTCGTTTTGTCTGTGTTTTTCTTTTTATATGTGCATTTCGTTTTTGCGTTTTCTTCCCATCAGAATCTCAACCGCATCCTGCGCCGAAATGCTGCCCTGTATCATGCCGTAAATGCACTGAGTAATCGGCATTTCAATCTTGAGGTTCTCTGCCATCGCATTCGCAGCCTCTGCCGTCGACAGCCCTTCTACGACCATTCCGACCTCTTCCACAGCGTCCGCCACGCTCTTTCCTTCACCGATTAAAATACCGCATCTGCGGTTTCTCGAATGCATGCTGGTACAGGTTACAATCAAGTCGCCAATGCCCGCAAGCCCCGCAAAAGTCTCTGAACGGGCGCCGATTGCCATACCAAGTCTCGTCATTTCCGTAATGCCTCGCGTCATCATCGCCGCCTTCGCATTGTCGCCGAATTTTAAACCGTCGGAAATTCCTGCGCCGAGCGCAATAATGTTTTTCAGCGCTCCGCCGAGCTCCACGCCGATTAAATCCTCGTTTGTGTACACGCGGAAGCGGTCCGTGCTGAAGCTTTCCTGAATCTCCACGGCTAAATCATGGTCCTTTCCTGCGACCACAACCGTCGTCGGAAGCCTTCTTGCAACTTCTTCCGCATGGGATGGACCCGAAAGCGCGATATAACGCACATCCGGCTTGATTTCTTCTGCAACCTGAGAAAGACGCAGAAGCGTTCCCTTTTCAATGCCCTTCGCAACATTCACGATTGGAATATTCGCAGGCGCATACTGCATTGCTCCGGTAAAAACACCCCGAAAGGTCTGCGCCGGAACCGCAAAAAGCAGAATATCTCTGCCTTCTGCCGCCTCTTTTAAGTTTTCCGTAAAGCGAAGTTCCTCCGGCAGGCTCACGCCCGGAAGATAATGCGTGTTTTCTCTTTTTTCCCGCATTTCTTTGATTTGTTCGGCTCTTCTCGCCCACACGGTTACATCGTGCCCTTTATTTACAAGGGTTATCGCAAGCGCGGTGCCGAAGCTGCCTGCGCCGATAACGCCGATTTTTTTTACTCTTTCACCCATCTTTTTACCTGCTTGTGTTCTTCTTTTTATTTTTCGCTTTTTGCTTCTTTCGACTTGAAGATTCCCATCGGAGGCTCTTCACCCTTAAAAAGCCGTATAATATTCGAGCGGTGCTTCAGCAGCACAATCAGTGCCATCACGCAGCCGATCCAAAAGAAGTCCGGCTCCATGAAATGGCAGGTAATCGGAAATGTCGCCGCACCCAGAAGCGATCCGACCGACATTCTCTTGCTTATAAGCAGTCCGCAGGCAACGATTGCCAGAGCGGAGAGTGCGAGCATCCAGTTTACGGACAGAAGCGCGCCAAACGCAGTTGCCACACCTTTTCCACCTTTAAACTTGTACAGACAAGGCCAGATATGTCCGCAGAAGACCGCAAGCGCGCAAAGCGCTCCTGCTTCATATCCGCAGAGCATTCCTATCTGAACTGCCAGAACGCCTTTCAGAATATCCACTGCCAGCGTAATCAGCGCCGCTTTTTTGCCGAGAACACGAAGCGCATTCGTCGTTCCCGCATTGCCGCTTCCCTCTTTTTTTATGTCGATTCCGCTCATTTTCCCCAAAATAATTGCCGGGGAAATATTTCCGATTAAATAGGCGGAAATCACAGCAATTACATCATAAAAATCAAACTGCATCTTACTCCACCTTCTCGCCTTTTTCTCTGAACACGAATTTGATGGAAGTTCCCTCGAAGCCGAAACCGTCACGAATCCGATTCTCAAGGTATCTTGCATAGGAGAAATGCATCAGATCGCGTTTATTAATCTGGAAACTGAACAGCGGCGGTTTCACGCCTACCTGCGTTACATAGTAAATTTTCAGCCTGTGTCCTTTATCTGAAGGCGGCTGCTTCATCATAATCGCATCCTGAATCAGGCTGTTAAGCTGCCCGGTCGGCACACGCAGCGCCCGTTTTTCCGAGACAAACTCTGCCATTTCGATAACCTGATTGACTCTCTGCTTGTCCTTTACGGAAATAAAAACAGACGGCGCGTAGGACATGAACTGCATGTCCGCTTCCAGCAAACGCCTGAAATCACGCATTGTGTTTGTCTCTTTCTCGATTAAATCCCATTTGTTTACAACGATCACGATGCCTTTGCCCGCTTCATGCGCAACACCTGCAATCTTCTTATCCTGATCGGTCAATCCTTCGGAAGCATCAATCATCAGAAGACAGACATCGCAGCGCTCAATTGCCGCAACCGCTCGAATCACACTGTATCTTTCGATGTCCTCGTTTACCTTGGATTTTCTGCGGATTCCTGCCGTATCAATCAAAATGTATTTTTTGCCGTCCTTCTCAAACGGTGTATCGATGGAATCCCTGGTTGTTCCCGCAATCGGCGATACGATCACTCTTTTTTCGCCGAGCAGGCAGTTAATCAGAGAGGACTTTCCGACATTCGGTTTTCCGATGACTGCAATCTTTGTAATATCTTCATCCTCATCATAAACTTCGTCAGGAAAGCTCTCGACGATTTCGTCCAAAACATCACCGAAGTTCAGCATATTCGCCGCCGAAATCGGAATCGGTTCTCCAAGTCCGAGCTCATAGAAATCGTAAAAATCATCCGGCAGATTCCACGGCGCGTCAATTTTATTGACTACCAGAATCACGCGCTTTCCGGTTCGCATCAGCATGGAAGCCACCTCACGGTCTGCGTGCGTCAGACCGTCCTTGCCGTCAGTGATGAACAAAATAACATCTGCCATATCCATGGCAATCTGTGCCTGTTCTCTCATCTGAGAAAGGATGACATCTGCGCTCGCAGGCTCAATTCCGCCCGTATCAATCAATGCGAAATGAACGCCGTTCCACTCCGCTTCCGCATAAATACGGTCGCGTGTCACGCCGGGCGTATCTTCTACGATGGATACGCGTCTTCCCACTATTTTGTTAAAAAATGTTGATTTTCCAACATTCGGCCGCCCTACTACAGCGACAATCGGTTTACTCATCGAAAATTCCTCCTATGAAACGCGCAGGTTCGAATTCTTCCAGATCTTCAATCCCTTCGCCCACGCCGATAAACTTAATCGGCAAATCGTATTCTTCGGCAATCGTAATGGCAATTCCGCCTTTGGCAGTGCCATCCAGCTTCGTCAGAACGATTCCCGTGATATCCGCAACCTGACTGAATTCCTGCGCCTGCGAAACTGCATTCTTTCCTGTGGTCGCATCCAGAACAAGCAGCGTTTCCCTGTGTGCTTCCGGATACTCCCTTGAAATGACCTTATTCATCTTCTCAAGCTCATTCATCAGATTTTTCTTATTCTGCAGCCTGCCTGCCGTATCGCAGATCAGTACATCAATCTTCTTCGCCTTCGCCGACTGCACCGCATCGTAAATGACTGCAGACGGGTCTGCGCCTTCCTGATGGCGGATGACATTGACGCCGTTTCTCTCGCCCCAGATTACAAGCTGTTCTGCCGCAGCCGCACGGAACGTATCCGCAGCCGCCAGCATTACTGTCTTTCCTTCCTGCCTGCATTTATGCGCCAGCTTTCCGATTGTGGTGGTTTTGCCGCCTCCGTTGATGCCAATCATCAGAATCACGAGCGGAGTTTCTGGGCAAAGCTTTTGTGCCTTGCCTTTATCAACCATGAGCGTCATGATTTTCTGCAAACCCTTCTTTACATTTTCAGGCTTGGTTACATATTCTTCCTTCACGAAGTCGCGAAGCTTGTCCATAATTTTTACAGTCGTGTCCATTCCGATGTCAGAAGTAATCAGGACTTCCTCCAGTTCGTCCATAAGCTCCTCGTCAACTTCGCCTCTTGCCATGATGACATCGCTTATCTTCTCGGACAGTCTTCCGAAAAATGATTTTTTCTCTTTAAATAAAGACATTGCGTCCCCTTTCTTATGCTATTATCGTTAAATGATTAAATGTCAAAATCGTCTCCCAGTCTGAGGGAAAGAACTTTGGAAATTCCCTGTTCCGGCATTGTAACGCCGTAGAGCACATCCGCGTGTTCCATCGTCGCCTTCTGGTGGGTTACAATCGCAAACTGAATGTCGTGGAAATTCCGCAGGTAACGCGCGAAGCGGTCGATATTGCTGTCATCCAGCGCCGCTTCTACCTCGTCCAGAATGCAGAACGGCGTCGGCTTGGTCTTCAACACCGCAAACATCAGCGCAATCGCGGTCATCGTCTTTTCACCGCCGGACATCAGATTGATGTTCTGCAGTTTCTTTCCCGGCGGCTGAGCGATAATCTCAATGCCCGACTCCAGCGGATTATCTTCGTTGTCAAGCGTCAGCTCCGCATGTCCGCCTCCGAAAAGTTCCTTGAAAATCTCCTCAAAATTCACAACGACCTGATCGAAGTTTTCCTTGAATTTCGTCTTGATGGTTTTATCCATATCGTCGATAATTGCCTGCAGCTCGCCCATCGCTTCGAGAATATCCGCCCGCTGCTCGGTCAGGAAGTCATAACGCTCGCGAATCTGTTCGTATTCCTTAATCGCGCCGACATTGACATCTCCGAGTTCCTTCATACGGTTCTTAATCTCACGGCTTTCCTTGGTTGCCGCAGACAGCACGAAGTCGTTCTTCTTGAAAGAAATCGCCTGCGCATAGGAAATTTCAAACTCTTCCCAAAGCTTTTCCTTCAGCGTGTCAAGCTGCGTCTCATTCTTCGCCAGCTTGATTTCAAGCTGATATTTCTGATCCTGACAAGCATTGAGCCTGTCGCCGATTTCTGTAAACTCGGTTGTCATTTCACCAAGTTTTGCAGAAAGCTGCGCTTTTTCCTCCGTAATCTCGGCTATGTATTCTTCCAGTCTTGTCTTTTCTTCCTGCTTTTCTCTGTAGTTTTCTTCTGCGTCCTCGCTTCCGAACAAAATACCGTTCTTTTCTTTTTCAAGCGTTTCAATCCGCTCTTTCTTTACAGCAATCTGCTCTTCCACTTCGTTCTTGGAAGCCTCGACTCTTTCCGCCATACGGCATGCCGCCTCGTATTTGTTTTCGCGGTCAGTCTTTGCGATACGCGCCTGCGTGATTTCCTCGTTTGCCTGCGCAGTCTGTTCCTTTACGCTTTCAAACACTTCCATCGCCTCCGCGGCACTGTCCTCCAGCTTTCCGATTTCGCTCTCGGCATCTTCTGCTTCCTTTAAAAGGTTTTCCTCCGTCTGCTTCAGATTTGCAAAATCATTTGCGATGCTTTCGAGTTCCCGTTCCTTCTTCGCGTCGTTTTCACTAAGGTCGCGGAAACTGCCTTCCAAAGTGTCCAAACGGTTCTTTATATTCAAGACGGAAATTTCAAGCTCTTTTACCTGTTCCTCCGTCGTCGCACACTCTGCAATCAGCGTCCCTGCCTGCGCCTTCTTCGCCGCGTGTGCTTCCTGATTCACGCGGTAGCTTCTTTTCAGCTCATTGATTTCCTGCTCAAGTGTATTGATTTCACTCTTTCTTGCCAAAAGATTTGCAGTCGCATTTTTATATTTACCGCCCGTAATCGCGCCACTCGCATTGATAATTTCGCCCTCCGTCGTTACGAAACGGATTCCGCCTCCCGCAGACTTGGAAAGGTTTACCGCAATATCCATATCGTCAACCACAGCAACTCTTCCTAACAGATATTTAAAAATTCCGTTGTAAGCGCTGTCATACGAAATCAAATCGCAGGCAAGGCCTCGGAATCCCGGATTGCTGCGCATTGCCGCAGGTATATTTACCGCATTTCCCTTTACGCTTTCCATCGGAAGGAAGGTCAGTCTTCCCGCCTTATTTTTCTTCAGTTCCACGATTGCGCGCTTCGCATCGTCATCCCTTTGGCAGACGATATTCTGCATCGCGCCGCCGAGCGCGGTTTCCACCGCCACCTCAAGGCCTGCCGGAACCTTCATCAGATCCGCAACCACGCCTTTGATGCCGCTTGCCGCATTTTTCATGATGAAGCGCACAGCGCCGTTATAGCCTTCGTAATTGTTTTCCATCTCCTCGATGGTCTTTTTTCTGGCCCCTGCCTGTCCCGCGCGGATGCGAAGGTCTTCATTTTCTTTCGCAAGTGCATTCATTTCGGAGTTCAAATTCCCGAGCGTTGTTCTTGCTTCGGAAAGCCTTGTTCTCGCAGTTTCCAGAGCCTTTTCCGTCTCTTCCTTTTCCCTGCGTGCTTCCGCTTTTTCTGCCTCACAATTTCTCAGATTTTCTTCAAAAAGCTGACCCTCGCTCAGCAGTCGATTCTTTCTGTCCTGCAGCGACTGTCTGTAGCTTTCCAGACTTCTTGCTTCCGAGCGTTTGGAAGTCGCCGTATTCTGCAGCGCAATCATACGGTTCTTCGCATTTTCGATTTCCTCGGAAAGCTCAGAAGCCTGACGCGCAATTTCGCTGTGCGCTGCAATCTTTTCCTGAAGATTTTCCTCTTCTTCCTGCCGCTCCTGCCTGATTTTTTCCCGATTTTCCTCAAGCTCTTTCAGATTATTCAGCTCTCTCAAAAGCTTTTCATCAAGTTCTGCGATTTCCGCATGGAGTCTTTCGTTGTCGCGCTCAATTGTAGCAAGGCGCTCCTTATCGAGCTGGCTTTTGTTCGACAACGCATTGATTTCTTCGACCTTGGCTAAAAGTTTGTCGCGCGCTTCATTTCCGAGCGTCTCCAGATTTTCGTTTTTCTGACGGCTCTCATTCAAAGTTTCACTCAGAGAACCTTTTTTCTGCGTCAGTTCTTCAATATCGCCGCTCAGATCCTGCACATCATCCTTGAGCGTTTCCGTCGCCAAATCCAGTTTTTCTATATTCTTTAATGTAATATTGATTTCCAGTTCTTTATATTTTTCACGAAGCTCAAGATACTCCTTCGCCTTCTTGCTGTCCTCGGCAAGTCCGTCGATTCGGCCCTCGATTTCGCCCACGATGTCATTGACACGCTCCAGATTTGCATTCGTGCTCTGCAGCTTGCGCTCCGCCTCTGCCTTTTTGCTCTTATACATCACAACTCCGGCAGCTTCTTCGAAGATTTCCCGTCTGCTTTCCGGCTTGTTGCTCACGATGTCGGCAATCTTACCCTGTCCGATAATGGAATAGCCGTCCACGCCGATGCCCGTATCCATAATCAGTTCTTTTATATCACGCAGTCTGCACTGATTGTTATTGATTAAATATTCACTTTCGCCCGAGCGATACATACGCCGGGTAATCGCAACCTCGCTGTAGTCAATCGGCAAAATTCCCGTAGAATTGTCGATTACGAGCGTAACCTCCGCCATGCCGCGGGACTTTCTGCTCGCCGTACCTGCGAAAATGACTTCTTCCATCTTGCCGCCTCGCAGCATCTTCGGGCTTTGTTCCCCTAAAACCCAGCGAATTGCGTCACTGATGTTGCTTTTGCCGCTTCCGTTCGGGCCGACGATACAGGTCACACCCTCGTGAAACTCGATTACAACAGGCTCGGCAAAAGATTTGAAGCCGTGCATTTCTATTCTTTTAAAGTACATCCATTTATCTCCTCTCGAGGATTTCTAAGCTTGCTTTTGCAGCATTCTGTTCTGCTTCCTTCTTCGTCTTGCCTTTGCCGCTTCCATATTTTTTCCCATCGCACTCCATGTGCAGATAGAAAGTTTTGTCGTGCGCAGGGCCCTCTTCCCTGTCCAGCACATAATTGATATTGACGGTCTTGCCTCCGCTTTGCAAAACCTCCTGAATCTCCGATTTGTAGTCAGAAAAAATCCTGCCCGCCATCGCGCCTTCAATCATCTTCTCAAATGCGCTTACGGTAAACTTCTGTGCAGCATCATAACCGCCGTCCATATAAATCGCTCCGATGACCGCTTCCAGCGCATCCGCCAGAATGGAATCCTTATTCCTTCCTCCGGTGCCCGCTTCGCCGTGTCCCATCAAAATATATTTTCCGAGATTAAATTCCCTGGCGACCTCTGCCAGAGCCTTTTCACACACAATCAGTGCCCTCGTTTTCGTAAGCGTGCCTTCCGTAACGCTGTTCATCCTCACAAAGAGTTCCGCGCCCACGATAGCGTCCAAAAACGCATCGCCCAGAAACTCCAGCCGTTCATTATCCTTATGCTTGGTGTTCTTTTCACGGTTATAGGAGCTGTGCGTCAGCGCCCTTTCCAGATAGACTCTGTCCTGAAAGCGATATTTGATTCGTTTTTCCAGTTCTTCGATATTCCTCATTTTTCGCTTCTTTCTTATTCGTTTATTCGTTTTTCTGCTTATTCGCTAAGCGTAATTTCTTCGATTTCAAGAACGGAATTCTGAATTGTAGCAACTACATTTTCCTCCACATATGGGATTCCCTTCAAAATCGTATTTTTCACCGCATTGGCATTGGAAGAACCGTGCATTTTTACAATCGGACCTTTTACGCCCAGAATCGGTGCACCGCCATATTCGGAATAGTCAAATTCCTGTTTCAGGCTTTTCAGCTTATCGATTAAAAGTGCCGCCCCAAGCTTTGCTTTCACGCCGTCGGTGAATTTTCTTTTGATTACCTGCAAAATATTCCATGCCAGTCCTTCAGTGAGCTTCAAAATGACATTCCCGGTAAATCCATCCGTCACGATAACATCGCAGGCACCCTTCGGAACTTCTCTTGCCTCAACATTTCCGATAAAATTCATCTCGCTCTGCTCCAAAAGCTCGTAAGCCGCCTTTGTCAGCGTCGAGCCCTTCTTGGATTCGCTTCCGATATTGACAAGTCCGACTCTCGGATTTTCCCTGCCGATAACTTTTTCCATATATAGATTGCCCATAATTCCGAATTCCAAAAGGTTGTTCGGCTTGCATTCGGAGTTTGCTCCGGCATCGACCAAAAGTGAGGCTCTTCCGCCCACAATCGGATAGATGCAGGCAAGTGCCGGGCGGTCGATTCCCTGGATTCTGCCGAGAATGAAAAGTCCTCCCGAAAGAAGTGCTCCCGTGCTTCCCGCAGAAATAAAAATGTCGCCCTCGCCGTTTTTAACCATATTGATTCCCTTTACAATCGAGGAATCCTTTTTCGAGCGCACCGCTCTGACAGGCGCCTCATCATTGCTGATAACCTCTCTGGCATCCACAATGGAAACCTGCGCTTCGTTATATTTATATTTTTTCAGTTCTTCGCGAATTACTTCTTCCTGTCCCACAAACACAATCTCATGCGGCATTTCCTTCATCGCAAGCACTGCGCCTTCCACTACCGCTGCCGGGGCATTGTCTCCGCCCATTCCGTCCAAGATAATTCTCATCTCATCATCCTCCTGTTCGATGCGCATATTATCTGCACATACTCATACATATTAAAGTATACCATAAAAACCGAAAAAAGCCAACAAAAAAGGAAACTGCTTTCAAAAGTCTTTACGGCTTTTTATTACAGTTTCCCTGTTTTATTCCAAAGGCCATATTTCTTTATCAAAAATATCATTCGCTTTATCGTTCTTAAATGAAATCCTCCACAATGCTTTCGCATACTTACGAGGCAGCTTGATTTCACCATCCTTAATCATTTCCACAACATTACGGATTCTCAGACAATGAATATCATTTATTCCGGTGTTTAATTGTGCATCAATAATTTTCTGTAAAGCGGATTCATCCGTTGCGAAAATTGGAATTTCGGTTGCTTTTGCATAAGCTAAAGAACTCACCTCACCTTTGTTTTTATTTGGTTTTCGAGGGTCAATCATAGTTTTCTCAAGAGCAGAGTATGACATCTCATATATAGCCCTATCAGCTGCGGATAGTGTGCTTTGATTTACAATTTTTACTCTACCGGATACTACCAAATCGTCCAACTGTTTTTTTGCACTATGTGGGAATAATACCTCTCCATAGGCATGACTGTGCATATATATTTCTGCAGCGATTAATGGAAGAACTTCAAATAAAAAATGGTATTTTTCACTTCCACCAAGCTTTAAACAAAAATCCGCATCCACAATAATCTTGTCCAGCATCTTTATTCCTCCATGATATCGTCAAGCTCACTATCTGAAGGGTAAGTATCGTCTTGCTTTTTCTGACGCCCTACATCAGAAGGAGTCAAATGGCTGAAATCCAGCAAGTATTCAAGCTTTTCAAAAGTGATAAGTTCTCTATCATAAGCTTCTATGGCTAAATCAGTAAGATTATCAATTGCAATTCGATTATCCGGTTTCGGAGTTGTTATAGCATAGCGTTTTTTCGCGATAGAAATATTTTCTTCACTGATACTCAAGTATTCAGCACATTTCTGCTTTGAGATACTTCCAATTTCATAGAGGCGTTTTACCATTGTTCTATACGGAACCGAAAAAAGGGTTGCTAAATTCAGAATATCTTTCAGCAAAATATTTGCGCAATCAATCGAGTACATCCTCAATTCTTTCCGAAGGAGTTCTTCTTCAACAAGAAACTCTGCTGCAAAACGATTTGCTTTTAATTCATTCCTGTCATCAGTAGTTTCGTCCATAATATTAGCCGGAACTACATCTACTTTATTATCAAACCAGATATGATAAAGTTCATGTGCTGCCGCAAATATCTGGCAATCTTGGGGAATAGAGGAATTTATAGCTGCAAAAGGCTTATGTTCTTTAAAATCATCAGTTGAACCTTTAATTCTGGTGAAGCCCCACACTGCATCTTTTCCGAGTGGATAATAGATAACGCGCGCATATAAGCTAAGAATTGAAAAAATCTGTGATCCGATGATGTCATTTTGTTTTTTGCATACCCCAAGCTTTGCCGCAACCTTTTCCTTTACATCAGCTAATTCTGCGTTAGTCAATTCAGAAAACTTAAAATCATTCATTAATAAG
>CABQMM010000017.1 GCA_902465215.1 uncultured Bacillota bacterium | reverse complement strand
TTTTTCTCATGATAAGCCGTCTCCTTTTTTATTCGTGTATATTTCTTTCGTTTTCTTATTTTTCCTTGTTATTTTTGAGGATCATCCTGCCGTACTTGGAGGAATAGGTCCAGTATTTGGAACTCAGCTTCGGGCAGTTCTTTGCCTTAATCGAGGGAACCTTGGAAGCCTTTGCAACGTATTTATGCGGGGTGCTGTAAATCGGATCATAGCCTGTACCGGAACCGGTGTAGTAGTTATTGTAGATATTGCGCTTCTGCACAACCTCTGTTTCTTCGTAACCAGCGAGAACCTGTCCTTTGTAAGTGCCCTTCGTAGTGGCTTTAATCTTGCCGGTGTTATAATTCGATACGACCTTGTCATCCCAAGGATTTGCGTAGCCGGAAATACCGCCGATGAAAACCACACCCGTCGCTGTGATAGTGCCTGTGTTGTAGCAGTTACGCATGTCCGTAACTGTGCCGCAGACTCCGCCGACTTTGTTTTGTTCCGCACTCTTGGCACTCGGAATCTTGAGCGTTACAGAGCCTTTGTTATAGAACTGGCTGACCTTGCGAGCCTGCCCACTGACTCCTCCGACATAAACGCTGCGGTAGGATTTGCCGCTGTAGCTGACTGCACCCTTGTTGTAGCATTTGCTCGCTGACTTTTGCACAAGAGCAAAGACGCCGCCAACCATATGCGGTTCAATCGGCTGGATCGTCGCATTCATGCTGACCTTACCGGTATTGCTGCAGGAAACTGCCGTATCCACTTGGCCTGCGACACCTGCTGCATTGCAGGCTTCAATCTGCTGACCGCTGCCCGTCGCCGATATGGTAACCGTACCGGAGTTCCTGCAGGAGGTAGCTTTGCCGATGCTATTGGCAACACCTGCTGCATAGAAGCCGCCTTGTGTGATCTTGCCGCTGATGCTGATCTTGCCGCTG
Source organism: uncultured Bacillota bacterium (assembly GCA_902465215.1). Classification (GTDB taxonomy): domain Bacteria; phylum Bacillota; class Clostridia; order Peptostreptococcales; family Anaerovoracaceae; genus CAG-238. The sequence continues at coordinate 10,185 of CABQMM010000017.1, read as the reverse complement.
TTCGTACAGTTCTTCATCGTATCGCAAGAGCCTGCAACGCCTGCGATGCCGCAGCCTTCGGCAGCATCAGTGACTGTAATATCGGCGCTGTTTTTGCAGCCTGTCATCGAACTGCCCTCGTTGTAAGCAAGGATACCTGCAGCTGTACACAAATACTTGCCGGCAATCTTGCCGGAGACACTGATATCGATGAATTTACAGTTTGTGGAAGTTGCGGCCAGTGCGGCTACGCTGCCCGCTTGATTGAGACTGATGTTGACATCGGTCATGCGCAGGTTCTTGAAGGTCGCGTCTTTCGTATGTATAAACAGTGCAACATAGTCAAGCCATTCTTCGCTTGAGATGTAGATATAACCTTTGATTTTATGTCCATTTCCATCCAGCGTTCCGGTGAACGGGCGGTCATAATCTGCGAACAGTGACAGGTTGGCAGGGACTTCGATGTCATTTGCCAGATAATAATTGCCGTTTGCGCTCATCGCCTTGAGTTCGTCGGCATTCGTGATTGCGGTTCCGGATGCTGCGTACGCCGGAACTGCGGCAAAGCACATGGTAAATACCACGGTCATTGCCAGAAACAATGTAAATAATTTCTTTTTCTTACTCATTTTTTTATCTCCCATCTTTTATATTTCGATGTTTTTTATAATAGCAGTATAAATTAAACACTAATGTTCAAGTCAAGATGTTTTTGCAAAAAATATTATTTTTTGTCAAAGAATACCGCTTGAAAGATAACTTTATCCCTGCTATAATTTATTTAAGAACATTTGTTCCCGTTTTATTTAAAAATCAGAGCGGTCTGCAGGGAGAGGAGGACTTCGCAAAATGGAAAATCAGAGATGCTGCATCGCTATCGATTTAAAGTCTTTTTATGCGTCGGCGGAGTGCATGAGCCGCGGTCTTGACCCGATGAGCACCAATCTCGTGGTTGCGGATGCAAGCCGCACGGAAAAAACCATCTGCCTTGCGGTATCTCCTTCCCTGAAGCGTTACGGAATTCCCGGGAGAGCACGTCTGTTTGAAGTCATCCAAAAGGTAAAAGAAGAGAATGCCCTTCGGCTTGCGAAAGCGCACCAAAAAAATTTTACAGGTAAATCCTGTGATGCAGCGGAGCTTGCCGCGGACTCTTCCCTTGCGCTTGATTTCATCGCCGCCCCGCCCCGCATGGCGCATTACATTGCGTACAGCACAAGGATTTATGATATTTACCTGAAGTATGTGGCTCCGGAGGATATTCATGTCTATTCGATTGATGAGGTTTTTATTGAAGCGTCGGATTATCTGCGGCTGTACGGGCTCTCGGGACGAGAGCTTGCAATGCGAATGATGACGGATGTCTTTGAATCGACCGGAATTACGGCAACGGCGGGAATCGGCACGAACCTGTACCTTGCTAAAATTGCCATGGATATCTATGCCAAGCATGTTCCGGCAGACGAAAACGGGATGCGGATTGCCGAGCTTGATGAAATGTCATACAGACGGCTTCTTTGGAGCCACACGCCGCTTACGGATTTCTGGCGTGTGGGACACGGCTATGCTTCCAAGCTTGCGAAGGTGGGAATACACACCATGGGCGATATTGCCCGCTGCTCTGTCGGCAAGCCAAGCGACTTTCACAACGAGGATCTGCTTTACAAACTTTTCGGAGTCAATGCGGAGCTTCTGATTGACCACGCATGGGGATTCGAGCCTTGCACGATGGCAGAAATCAAAGCCTATCGCCCGGAGTCAAACAGCATAAGCTCCGGTCAGGTTCTGCAATGTCCTTATGATTTCGAAAAGGCGCATCTGGTGCTCTGCGAAATGGCGGAAGACATGGCTTTGGGCTTGTTTGAGAAGAAACTGACCACAGACCAGCTCGTTCTGACTGTGGGTTACGATATCAACAATGTGGATGCGTCCACTTTTTCCGGTCAGACGACGATTGACCGCTACGGTCGGAAGATTCCCAAGCACGCGCACGGAACGGTAAATCTGCCTTGCGCCACCTCGTCCATGCAGGAAATCACGGCGGCACTTTCTTCCCTTTACCGTGAAATCGCAAATCCGTCTTTGATGGTTCGCCGCCTGACAATCTGCGCCAACCATGTTGTGCCGGAATCGGCATCGTCTGCGAAAGTCTCCTCTTCTGCCTTCACTGCCGAAAGCGGAGTGCAGCTTGATATGTTCAGCCCGGCTGCACCTTCAAAGGAAACGCCGCAAGATGCGGAAAGCGAAAAAAACATCCAGCAGGCGCTGCTGGACATCAAACAGAAATTCGGAAAAAACGCGGTTGTCAAAGGTAGAGACTTGGAAGAAGGCGCGACGGCAATGCAGCGCAACGCACAGATTGGAGGACACAAGGCATGATTGAAAACCCTGAAAAAAACGGAAAAAGTAAATACGCAGACATCCTTCCTCTTCCGCATCCGGAATCAAAAAAGCACCCCCGTATGCCTCGCAGTGCGCGGGCGGCACAGTTTGCACCCTTTGCCGCGCTCACAGGATACGAAGATGCCATTGCGAAAACGCAGAAGCAGGCGGTCAAGCGTCAGGAAGAAGGCTATTATGTGCCTTTTGATGAAAATAATCCCTGACGCAATCGAGAAAGCTCCTTTCCGCCTTACTCAAGAGTTTTCTTTCCTTGTATACAATCCCAAGTTCACGGAAAGCGGCCGGCTCTACCGGAAGTTTTTTGACATGCTCCCCGCTGCCGTGCAGCACAAGTTCAGACATCATGCTGACGCCCATGCCGCCTTCTACCATTCCTATGATAACGGGGTCGTCCGCCGTAGCAGGAAGCAGTTTCGGCATAATTCCGTATTCCGCAAACAATTCGTGTACTTCCACATCTTCCCCGTATGACGGCATGATAAACGAATATTTCTCGAAATCTTTGAGTGGGAAGCTTTCTTTTCCTTCATAGTTTTGCGGAAGAACCGCAAAAAAACGATCCTCTGCAAGGGGAATAAAGTTATATCCGCAGGATTTGTCTTCACACGCAAAAATCAGATTATATTTCCCGCTTTTCATGCTGCGGTAAAGCTCCTGCCTTCCCACAACTTCCAGCTCTACAGTGATTTCGGGATGTTTTTGCGAAAAGAAACCGATCAGTTCCGGCATCCAGTTCTTCGCAATGCTGGCGTAAGCGGCAATATGCAGGATTTCCGCTTTCTTTTGCCCGATTTTTCCGGCCTCTCTTTCCAAATCCTGATAGGCATTCACGCATTTTCTGAGATACGGAAGCAGACTCGCGCCTTCGTCGCTGAGCGCGATTCCCCGGTTGTTTCGCTCTGCAAGCTTTACTCCAAGTTCCTCTTCCAGACGCTGCAGAAGGTGTGAAAGCCCCGACGGTGTATAACCGTTTTTTTCGGCGACTGCCATCAGGCTTCCCGACTCCATTGCTTCCAGTAAAATTTCAATTTTCTTTGCGTCCATATTGTTTCTTTGTACCTCCACCCTGATGTGAATTTTTATCATATCAATATTATAAACTGTCGCTTTTCAACTTACAAGGAAAAGTGTACAATCAAAGCATGAATTTTCAGAAAACTTTGAGGAGGTGTCTGCCATGATCGGAACCATTTACAATACAGCCATGATTATCGTCGGAAGCATCGTCGGAAGCTTCCTGAAAAAAGGACTCAAGGAAAAGCAGCAGACCGTGCTTTTCGATGCGATGGGGCTTGCTGCCTGCGGAATCGGCATCAATTCCATTGTCAACAACATGCCGGACAGTCAGTTTCCGGTTTTGTTCATCGTCAGCCTCGCGCTCGGCAGCATTGTCGGCACAAGCCTTGACATCGACGGTAAATTTCAAAGCCTTGTAGATAAAAAAGGAGGAAGCGGACTCGGGCAGGGTCTTTCCACCGCGATTCTGCTTTTCTGCATCGGAACGCTTTCCATACTCGGGCCGATTCAAAGCGCGATATACGGAGACGAAACCTTTCTCTTTACGAACGGAACGCTTGACCTTGTAACCTCTATGGTTCTGGCATCCACCTATGGCATCGGAATCGCAGCCGCCGCGGTTGTTCTTTTTCTGTGGCAGAGCGGAATTTACCTCGGTGCTGGATTCCTTGCGGAATTTATTTCCGACCCGTTTATGACAGAGCTTTCGATTGTCGGCGGTTTTCTGATTGCGGCCTCGGGCATTTCGATTTTGAAAATCAAGGACTTTAAGACGATGAACCTGCTCCCTTCCCTGCTCGTTCCCGTGCTGTTTTTCCTGATAAAAAGTGTTTTTTAGAAAAAAATTTAAAAGAAGTGAAAAAAAACGGCACTCTTATGGATAATACAAGTAGAAAAGCTTTTCAAGGGAGAAATTTAATGCTTGGTACGGAAGAGTTCAAATTGCTTGCAGAAAAATATATGGATATGATTTTTCGTATTGCCTTCAGTTTTCTGAAATCGCAGTCGGATGCGGAAGATGTCACACAAGATGTGCTTCTGCGGCTGTACGAAACGGACTATGTCTTTGAGAGTCAATCTCATATAAAAAACTGGCTTGCAAAGGTCACTTGCAACGAATGTCGTAAGTTTTGGCGCAGGCTGCCTCACAAACAGGAAAATATCAGCGACTACGCAGATCGTCTGGCGTTTGAGGAAAAATCCTATCAGGATTTGTTTACAGCTGTTATGCGGTTGGACAAAGCAAAGCGCATTGTGGTAATTTTGTATTATCTTGAGGGGTATCAGATACATGAAATTGCAGAGCTTTTGGAAATTCCTCAAGGAACGGTCGGAACAAGGCTTGCTCGCGCAAGAAAAGAACTCAGAAAGTACTTGGAAGATGAGGTATCCATATGAGTGATAAGGAAAAAATGAAGAAGGCCTTTCAAAATCTGAAAGCTCCTGAGGATACTCCGGAAAGGATTTTGGAAAAAATGAATCAAAAAGAAAACAAACGAAAGCCGACAGTTTCGAGAAAGTGTCTGACGCTTGCAGTCACAGTTGCGCTGATTCTACTTTTGGGATGTGGAAGCGTTTATGCCGTGAAAAAATTCAGTCTTGGAAATTTATTTTTGCCGGAAGCGCCTGCCGATGCTGCCTCTTTTAAAATCAGCTTCCCGTTTGGAGCGAAAAATGCCAATATCGAAGAAGTTCCGGCACATGGCGGTATCGATTATATTGCTGAAGAAGGGACTCCTGTGCTTGCCGCAGCGGATGGCAAAGTAAGAACCGCAGAGTTTAGCGCGTCACGTGGAAATTATATCGTAATCGATCATACCGACGGTTTTAGTACAGTCTATGCCTGCCTGAAAGAAATGCAAGTTTCCGTTGGAGATGAGATGAAAGCCGGCACGCAGATTGGAACCGTCGGAAGTACAGGTATGTCTACCGGTCCGCATCTGCATCTGGAGCTTTGGCTCGGCGACGAACCGATAGATCCGGTGGAATATTTGGAATAAAGACAAAACAGGGGCTCACAAGAGCCCCTGTCAATTCATATCAAACTTCTTACATGTGGATTCAAAATCTTAATATAAGTTCCTTTCATCCCGAGTGACTTTGTCTCGAGAATCCCCGCGCTTTCAAGCTTCTTAAGCGCGCTCACGATGACCGAATTGGTCAGTCCGTATTTTGTCGCGATTTTGCTTGCCACGATAGTTCCTTCGTCTTCCATCATCTCGCGCAAAATTCGGTCGAGTGCGTCCTTTTCCGAATGCGAAAGTGTGCAGAACGCCATGTCAACTGCCATTTCCAGCTTCTTCTCATTCTCAAGCTCACGCTGGAGATTCCTTTGGATTTCCAAGCCGACAACCGCCGCCGCATATTCTGCAAGCACGATTTCTTCATCGGTAAACGGTTTGTGATATTTTGCCAGTAAAATGGTCCCGAGGCGCTTGCCCCCGCAGACAGCCGGCACGAAAGTGTGGTACTTGTCCATCATCCCGTAGTCCTTGCCAAAAAACGGAATTAAATCCCGTCCAATCAAATTGGCTTCCGTCTTTTCAATCTGCAAAAGCCCTAAATTGTCGCTGTCCGTAATCTTCTCAAAACCAAGCTCATCCTCGAAAGTCGATTTGTCCGAAGCCTCCGTATACGCGCCGCCCAGAACGAATCCGTGGCGGTCGATTACATAAAAGTTCGTATTGATAACCTCACTCAGCATTTTGCTCAGTTCCGCGTAGGACAGCTTTCCCGTCGTGCTTTCGCCCAAAACCCAGTTGAGCTTCCTGATTTTTTCTAAAAATTCTTTTCCCATTTCTTTAAACCTCGACCCGAGCGCACGGCCCGGGTCTTGTGTTGTATACAGTTATAAAATATATTTATCCAAGTCTTCGGCATGAATCGTTTCCTGGAATTTGTCTTCTACATATTTTTCATCGATGACAATTTTCTCTTCTTCCATTTCCGGAATATTGAAGGAAATATCCTCCAAAAGCTTTTCAAGCACCGTGTGCAGTCTTCTTGCACCGATATTTTCCGTCTGTTCATTCATAACATAGGAAATCGTCGCAAGCTGGTCGATGGCGCCTTCCGTAAATTCCACTTCAATTCCTTCTGTTTCCAGCAAAGCCTTGTGCTGCTTGATTAAAGCGTTTTCAGGCTTCGTAAGAATCTCCACGAAATCCTCTTTTGTCAGGCTGTCAAGCGTAACGCGAATCGGGAAGCGCCCCTGAAGTTCAGGAATCAAGTCCGTCGGCTTTGCGATATGGAATGCACCTGCGCCGATAAAAAGAATGTGGTCGGTACGAACCGGACCGTATTTCGTATTGATTACGCTTCCTTCCACGATTGGAAGAATATCTCTCTGCACGCCTTCTCTGGAAACATCCGCACCTGAGCTCATACGGGAACCGGAAGCAATCTTGTCGATTTCGTCGATGAAGATGATGCCGTTCTGCTCCGCATTTGCGATTGCTTCATCAGTTACAAGATCCATATCGATAAGCTTCTGCGCTTCCTGCTCGCGGAGAATCTTTCTTGCATCCTTAACCTTGCAGTTTTTCTTCTTGGTCTTCTGCGGCATCATATCGCCGAAAATATTTCCGATTGCGATGCTCATGCCTTCATTGCTCATGTCAAGCTGGTTGCCCTTCGGCGTATCGGTCACTTCGATTTCCACATACTGCTCTTCCAAAAGTCCCTGACGCAGCTGCTCTCTGACCTGCTCTCTTGCCATTTCCACGCTGTTGTCCTCAGGCGCAGCCTCTTCCTTCGCTGCCTGACTGTCAAGATACTGCTGCTTCTGGCTGGTGTATCCTCCGCTGTTCATCAGAAAATCAAACGGGTTCTTAGGCTGTCCCGGCTTTTTCTTGTTTTTTCCCGGAATGATTGCCTCTACCAGTTTTTCTTCTACAATCTTGTCCGCAACCGAATATTTTTCCTCGAGTTTGCTCTGCTTCGTCACACGCATGGAAGCTTCCACAAGGTCTCTGACCATGGAATCCACATCTCTGCCGACATAGCCTACCTCCGTGAACTTGGTAGCCTCAACCTTAACAAAAGGCGCGTCCATGAGCTTTGCGAGTCTCCTTGCGATTTCCGTTTTACCGCAGCCCGTAGGACCCATCATCAAAATATTCTTCGGTGTGATTTCTTCTCTCATTTCCTCCGAGAGAAGGCTTCTTCTGTATCTGTTTCTGAGGGCGATTGCAACGGACTTCTTCGCTTCATTCTGCCCGATGATATATTTGTCAAGCTCCGCAACGATTTCCTTGGGAGTCATACTATACAATTTACTTGCCATCTTTCATCCCCCTTATAACTTTTCTACCGAAATATTGCTGTTCGTGTATACACAAATGGAACTTGCGATACGCAGCGATTCTCTCACGATTGCTTCTGCATCCATATCGGTATTATTGAACAAAGCATTTGCCGCTGAATATGCAAAATTGCCGCCCGAGCCGATTGCTACGAAATCCTGATCCGGCTCGATGACCTCTCCGTTTCCGGAAATGACGAGCATATTGTCCTTATCCGCCACGATCATCAAAGCTTCCAGGCTTCTCATTCCCTTATCGGAGCGCCAGATCTGAGCTAAATCAACCGCCGCTCTCTTGAGATTGCCTGAATGTTCGTCCAGCTTCTTTTCAAATTTGTCGGTAAGCGCAAAAGCATCCGCTACCGAACCAGCAAAGCCTGTCACTACCGTATTTTTATAAATCTTTCTGACTTTCTTCGCGCCGTTTTTCATAATTGTATGTTCACCCATTGTGACCTGTCCGTCGCCGCCGATGCAGATGTCATCCGGTCCGCGTCTTACCGCACAGATTGTGGTTGCATGAAACTCTACCATCTAGTTACCTCCTGTTTTACTCTTTATATCCACATTTAGCATTTGAACATGCGTATTTCGTGGTCTTTGTGTGTTTTTCCAGTAAAAGTTCGCCGCACTGCGGACACTTTTTATTGGTTGGTTTGTACCAGTACGCTCTATTGCATTCCGGATAGCCGCTGCAGCCGTAAAAAACCTTTCCCGAACGTCCACGCTTGGCCACGATGTCTTTGCCGCAGTCGGGGCATTTCACATTGATGGATTTTACGATTGCTTTCGTATTTTTGCACTCCGGATAGCCGCTGCAGGCTAAGAATTCGCCGAATCTTCCGGACTTGAAAACCATCGGCTTTCCGCAGATTTCACAAGTCTCGTCGCTGACTCTGTCCTCAAGCTGCACCTTTTCAATCGCCTTGTCCGCAATCTCCAGTTCTTCCTTCAGTGGGCCGTAAAAGTCGCGGACAATCTGTTTCCAGTCCATATCCTTGGCTTCCACATCATCCAGCTTGTCTTCCATGTCTGCGGTAAAGCCTGCGTCAACGATTTCCTTGAAATACTCTTCCATCATGCCGGTAACAACGAAGCCCAGTTCGGTCGGAACCAGAGTTTTTTTCTCACGGCTGATATATTTTCTTTCCAAAATCGTCGCGATAATCGGCGCATAGGTACTCGGCCTTCCGATGTTGCGCTCTTCCAGCTCTTTTACCAGACTTGCCTCGGTAAAGCGTGCAGGCGGTTCGGTAAATTTCTGTTCGCCCTGCGCAGCCTCCGCCTTGAGCGTTTCGCCTTCTTCCAAATCCGGGAGAAGTTTGTCCTTATCCTCTTCCAGATTCGGAGAGTAGACGCGCTGATAACCGTCAAAAATCAGCTTGGAGCCGGATGCCTTCAGGCAGTAGTCTCCGTTTTCGATATTGACCTGCATGCTGTCAAAAACAGCCGCCGTCATCTGACTGGCAAGGAAACGCGTCCAAATCAGTTTATACAGACTGTACTGGTCTTTTGTCAGCGACTCCTTGATGCTTTCCGGGTCGAGCACAATCCGGCTCGGACGAATCGCTTCATGCGCGTCCTGAATATCTTTCTTTTTATTGCTGTATATATTATTCGCAGAGTAATTGTTTCCGAAATTGTCTTCGATGTACTGCTTCGCCATCGCCTTGGCTTCCGCTGAAATGCGGACGGAGTCCGTTCTGATATAGGTTACCAGACCGACCGTTCCCTGTCCTTTGATTTCCACACCTTCGTAAAGCTGCTGTGAAACCATCATCGTCTTTTTCGTCGTAAATCCCAGCTTGTTCGCCGCATCCTGCTGCAGGCTGCTGGTCGTAAACGGTGCAAAAGGCTTGCGCGAACGCTGCTTACGGTTGATCTTGCCGACGGTGTAAGTCCCCGCTTCCAGCTCTGCCAAAACCTTGTCTGCCGCCTCTTTGCTTTCGATTGCAAGCTTCTTGCCCTTGTATTCCGCAAGTTTGGCGGTGAACTTCTTTCCCTTTTTGAAATCTGCCGTAATATTCCAATATTCCTGCGGCACGAATGCTTTAATCCGGTTTTCGCGGTCGCAGATAATTTTTAAAGCCGCTGACTGCACTCTTCCGGCGCTCAGTCCTCTTCTGACTTTTCTCCACAGCAGTGGGCTGATCTGGTATCCCACCAGTCTGTCCAGCACGCGCCTTGCCTGCTGCGCGTCCACCAGGTGCAAATCAATCGGTCTTGGATTCTTTACCGCATTCTTGATTGCGTCTTTCGTGATTTCGTTGAAAACGATTCTGCATGGCGTGTTCGCATCGATTCCCAGCAAATATGCTAAATGCCATGAAATTGCCTCTCCTTCACGATCCGGGTCGGTTGCCAGATAAATTTTTCCTGCCGCTTTTGCTTCCTTTTTCAATTCTTTGATGAGGTCGCCCTTTCCTCTGATTGGGATGTATACCGGCTCGAAATCATTTTCGATGTCGATTCCCAGCTTGCTCTTC
>CABQMM010000016.1 GCA_902465215.1 uncultured Bacillota bacterium | reverse complement strand
TGTTACCTGCGCGAAGCTGATTTCGCGCGAGGTTTCCGACGGCATCATTGCGCCGGATTATGACGAAGAAGCTCTGGAAATTTTGAAAAAAAAGAAAAAAGGGGCATATAATATTATAAAAATTGATACCGCTTATGTCCCTGCGGCTGTGGAGAAGAAGCAGGTCTACGGCATAACCTTCGAGCAGGGCAGAAACAATCTGAAAATTGATGAAACCCTGCTGAATACAATCGTAACCGAAAATAAGGAACTTCCGCAGGAGGCTAAGCGGGATTTAATCATCGCGTTGATTACGCTGAAGTATACGCAGTCCAATTCAGTCTGCTTCGCGGCGGACGGACAGGCAATCGGCGTGGGCGCCGGGCAGCAGTCGCGAATCCACTGCACGAGACTTGCAGGCGATAAGGCTGATTTATGGCATTTGCGCCAGAGCGAGAGAGTTCTGGGACTTCCGTTCCGCGAGGATGTAAAAAGACCGGAAAGAGATAATGCGATTGACATCTTTCTTTCACAGGACAGCGACGATGTGCTGACAGACGGAAAGTGGGAGCGTTTGTTTACCGTAAAACCGAATCCGTTTACCAAAGAAGAGCAGCGGGCGTATCTGGCGAAAATCAAGGGCGTCTGTCTGGCATCCGATGCTTTCTTCCCATTTGGGGACAACATCGAGAGGGCTGCAAAGAGCGGCGTTTCCTATATCGCGCAGCCCGGCGGTTCGGTGCGGGACGAAAATGTGATTGAAACCTGCAATAAATACCATATGACGATGGCGATGACCGGAATCCGGCTGTTCCATCACTGATTCCGGGAGGTGGAAAAATGAAAATCATGGTAGTAGGCGGCGGAGGAAGAGAGCACGCCTTAATCAAAAAAATCAAGGAAAGCCCGAAGGCTGAGAAAATTTATGCGCTTCCGGGAAACGGCGGAATCGCACAGGACGCGGAATGCGTGAATATTAACGCAAAGGATATCCCGGGCATGGTGAAATTCGCAAAGGAAAATGAAATCGACTTTGCAGTTGTCGCGCCGGACGACCCGCTGGTTTTAGGCGCGGTCGATGCACTGCAGGAAGCCGGCGTGAAAACCTTCGGACCGATGAAAGCTGCGGCAATTATTGAAGGAAGCAAAGCCTTTTCCAAAGACCTGATGAAAAAATACAAAATCCCGACGGCTGCATACGAGACCTTTACAGATATGCAGGCGGCGCTCGATTATCTGGATACACAAAAAGCACCGATTGTTGTGAAAGCAGACGGGCTTGCGCTTGGAAAGGGCGTAATTCTGGCAGAAACAATTGAAGAAGCGAAAAAAGCGGTCGCCTCGATGATGGAGGACAAGATTTTCGGCGAAAGCGGAAGCAGGGTTGTCATTGAAGAATTCCTGACCGGTCCTGAGGTGTCAGTTCTTTCGTTTACGGACGGAAAGACGCTGATTCCCATGATTTCCTCCATGGACCATAAACGCGCTCTGGACGGCGATATGGGGCTGAATACGGGAGGTATGGGAACAATCGCGCCAAATCCATATTATACGAAAGAAATTGCCGAGCAGTGCATGAAGGAAATTTTTCTGCCGACGATTGCGGCGATGAACGCGGAAAACCGTACCTTCACGGGATGCCTGTATTTCGGTCTGATGCTGACGGCGGACGGTCCGAAGGTCATCGAATATAACTGCCGTTTCGGCGATCCCGAAACGCAGGTTGTACTTCCTCTTTTAGAGAGCGACCTGCTTGAAATCATGCTGCGTATTTATGACGGGACTTTGGATGAGGCAGAAGTGAAATTCAGCACTGACAGCGCATGCTGCGTGGTTATGGCATCTTCCGGTTATCCTGCAAAGTATGAGACAGGCTTTGAAATTTCAATGCCTAAGGACAAAAATATCTATGTTGCCGGAGCAAAACTTGCAGACGGAAAGCTTGTGACATCCGGAGGAAGAGTTTTGGGCGTAACGGAAACTGCGCCAAGCCTTGAGGCGGCGATTCGGAAATCATACGAAACCGTTTCAGAAGTAAAGTTTGAAAACGCATTTTTTAGAAAAGACATCGGCGCTCGCGCTTTGATGGCGGAAAGGAAGTAAGAATGGTTTACAGAATTTTTGTAGAGAAAAAGCCCGGACTGGCGCACGAAGCGGAAGCGCTGCTTTACGACCTTCGTGAGGTTTTGCGGGTAGAAGGGCTGAAGGATGTTCGGATTTTCAACCGATATGACGCAGAAAACATAAGCGAAGAATTGTTTGAATACGCGGTACATACCGTTTTCTCGGAGCCGCAGATTGACAAGACGGTGAGGAGACTTCCGGCGGCAGACTGCATTTTTGCGGTGGAATACCTTCCGGGACAGTTCGACCAGAGAGCATCCTCGGCAGAGGAATGCATTCAGATTATTTCCAAAGGCGAAAGACCGACGGTCAGAACCGCCAAAGTTTACGCTTTATACGGAAAGCTGACAGAAGAAGCTGTTTCGGCAATAAAAAAATATGTGATTAACCCGGTAGAAGCAAGGGAAGCGGAAATGACGCTGCCGCAGTCGCTGAAGCCGGAATATGAAATCCCGCAGGAGGTGGAAACCGTTCAAGGCTTCACCAATCTTACGGAAGAAGAACTTTCGGAATTTATCAAAACGCGCGGACTTGCAATGGACACGGCGGATCTTTTGGAATGTCAGAAGTATTTCCGCTCGGAAAACCGCCAGCCGACGATTACGGAAATTCGGATGATCGACACCTACTGGTCGGACCACTGCAGACATACGACATTCAATACGACAATCGACCATGTTGTCTTTGAAGACGATATGCTGCAGGAAGCCTATGAGCGCTATCTCGGCATTCGTGAAAAACTTGGACGCACGAAGCCGATAAACCTTATGGACATCGGCACGATTGCCGCAAAATACCTGAAAGCGCAGGGCAAGCTTTCCAAACTTGACGAATCCGATGAAATCAACGCCTGCACGGTCAAAATCGAAGTTGAGCATGATGGTAAAAAAGAAGACTGGCTTTTGCTCTTTAAAAATGAAACGCATAACCATCCGACGGAAATTGAGCCGTTCGGCGGCGCAGCAACCTGTATCGGCGGTGCAATCCGTGACCCTCTGTCAGGGCGTTCCTATGTTTACGGCGCAATGCGTCTTACCGGAGCAGGCGATCCGCTGACCCCGGTAAGTGAAACACTTGCAGGCAAACTTCCGCAGAGAAAACTCGTTACGACGGCTGCGGCAGGCTACAGCTCTTACGGAAATCAAATCGGACTTGCGACCGGGCAGGTTGATGAAATTTATCATCCGGGCTATGTTGCCAAGCACATGGAAATCGGCGCGGTTGTGGGTGCCGCTCCTGCGAAAAATGTAGTAAGAGAAACACCGCAGGCGGGCGATAAGGTGATTCTTCTTGGCGGCAAAACCGGTCGGGACGGCTGCGGCGGAGCGACAGGCTCTTCCAAAAAGCATGACAGCTCGTCCTTGGAAAACTGCGGAGCGGAAGTGCAAAAGGGTAATGCGCCGGAAGAAAGAAAGCTTCAGAGACTTTTCAGAAGTCCAATTGCTTCCAAGATGATAAAACGCTGCAACGACTTCGGTGCGGGCGGCGTTTCGGTTGCGGTCGGAGAACTTGCGGACGGACTGAAAATCGACTTAAATCGCGTACCGAAAAAATATGAAGGGCTGGACGGAACGGAGCTTGCGATTAGCGAATCGCAGGAAAGAATGGCGGTCGTCACATCCGCGGAAGATGCGGAGCGTTTCATTGAGCTTGCTGCATCCGAAAACCTGGAAGCTACGATTATCGCGGAAGTAACCGAAGAGCCGCGTCTTGTCATGTCATGGAACGGCAAGATCATCGTTGACCTCTCCAGAGCATTTTTGGATTCCAATGGGGCAGAAAAACATATCGATATTGTAACACCGAAGGCACAAGATTATCAAAAAGAGGCAAAGAAAGCCTCACTCAAGACGCGGATTGAAGAAATAGCGGAGGATTTGAACTGCTGCTCCAAGCGTGGACTTTCCGAAAGATTCGACTCGACAATCGGCGCGGGAACCGTGCTCATGCCGTTCGGCGGCAAATACCAGAGAACGCCGGCGCAGGCGATGGTACACAAAATCCCGGTTGAAAAGGGCGACACTGCCACGGTCAGCATGATGGCCTGGGGCTACAACCCGTTCATCACGGAAAAGAGCCCATACCACGGCGCTTACCTTGCAGTTGTTGAATCTGTCTGCAAACTGGCGGCAACAGGTGCTTCGTTAGAGGACATCTATCTGTCCTTTCAGGAATATTTTGAAAAGCTCGAAGATAAGCCGGAACGCTGGGGCAAGCCGTTTGCGGCACTTCTCGGGGCACTGGATGCCCAAATCGGCTTAGAAGCGGCTGCCATCGGCGGCAAAGACTCCATGAGCGGCTCGTTTGAGGAACTCCATGTGCCTCCAACACTGGTTTCCTTTGCCTGCACGACAGAAAATATCGACAGCATCATTTCTCCGGAATTTAAGGAAGCGGAAAACTTTGTTTATCTGCTGAAGCCGGAAGTAAACGAAAATGGTTTGCCGGACTGCGCTTCCATCAGAAAGAATATCGCAAAAGTGCATAAACTGATTCGTCAGGGCATCATCAAAGCGGCGTGGACACCGGGCATGGGCGGCGCGGCAGAGGCTCTGATTAAGATGATAATCGGAAACCGCATCGGTATCGATCTCGACTATGACTTAGACGAGGAAGAACTGTTTGCCTATAATTACGGAGCTTTTGTTTTGGAAACGACGGAAGAACTTCCGGGCGCATTGCTTCTTGGAAGAACTTGCTCGGATTTCGTGATTTCCAAACAGGATGTTCTCATAGATATGCTCGATATTCTCGACCTTTACGAGAAGAAGCTGGAATCTGTGTACCCGTGCAACCTTGAAAAGACGGACAGAATGATCAATACGGTTTCCTATAGAAAACCTTCTGAATTTGCTTCTGCTGTGAAGATTGCAAAACCGAAGGCGCTGATTCCGGTATTTCCGGGCACCAACTGCGAATACGACACTGCAAAAGCATTTGAGAGGGCGGGTGCGGAGAGCGAAATCTTCGTGCTGACCAATCTCAGCCCGGCAGCTGTTGCAAAATCCGTAGAGGTTTTCGCAGAAAAGATAAAAGAATCGCAGATGATTTTCATCCCGGGCGGCTTTTCGGGCGGCGACGAACCGGACGGCTCAGGCAAACTGATTACCGCATTCTTCCGCAATCCGGAAATTAAAGAAGCCGTAACGCAGCTCTTAGAGGAAAGAGACGGTCTGATGGCAGGAATCTGCAACGGTTTCCAGGCTTTGATTAAACTTGGATTGGTACCGTTCGGCAAAATCATCGACACAGACGAAACTTGTCCGACCCTGACCTACAACCGAATCGGACGCCACCAGTCAAAACTGGTAAGGACGCGTATTGCATCCAACAAATCTCCGTGGCTGATGAATACAGAGGTCGGTGAGATTTACACCGTGCCGATTTCTCACGGCGAGGGACGTTTCATCGCAGATACGCAGCTTTTGAATGATTTGGCAGTCAACGGTCAGATTATCACGCAGTACGTGGATTTGAGCTCAAATCCGACGGACAAAATCCAGTACAATCCTAACGGCTCAGACTGGGCTGTGGAAGGTCTGATTTCACCTGACGGCAGGGTTTTGGGCAAGATGGGCCATTCCGAACGAATCGGCAGTGGTCTGTACCGGAATGTTCCGGGCAGATTCGATATGCAGATGTTTGAATCCGCAGTAAGATACTTCAAATAAATCAAAAGGGCTTTAGCCGCTCGCAAAACCTGCGCGGCCAAGGCCCTTATTTTCTCATTAGTGAAATTCCGCAAATGATGAGTAAAACCCCAAGCATAATCAGCCACGCTTTCGGCGGGAGGAAAAGGGCGCAGAGCGTAACCGCGCCGAAAACCAGAAGCACAAAGCCTACATCCTTGGTCTCTTTGCATATTTTAAAGCCCTTTTTCTTTCTCGGGCCGCAGTTGTTGTGATTATTGCAGTTATAGTTATTTCCCATTTTTTCACCCTTAGCAGTATATGCAGATAAGGGCGGGAGTGTGACAGGTGATTTGCTTTAAACAAACACTACTGTCCCGATTCTATGCGATCGGCATAGCGTATGGTTTCCATCGCATCTTTTGCATATTGATCGGCACCGATGCGGTCTGCGTATTCCTGATTCAAAACAGCGCCGCCTACCACGACTTTACACCAAGGTGCTTTCTCTTTTAAAAGCTGAATGGTTTCCTGCATTGCGGGAACGGTGGTCGTCATCAATGCACTCAGGCCGGCGGCAGGCGCATGGTGCTTGATTACGGCATCCAAAATTTCCTGCGGCGCAACGTCTTTGCCAAGATCAATAACTTTAAAACCGTAATTTTCAAGCAACAGACGCACGATATTTTTTCCGATGTCGTGAATATCGCCATGCACCGTTGCAATGACAACCGGGCATTTGTTGGAAGCTGTATCGCCTGACATCTGTTCTTTTATTTTTTCAAAAGAAGCTTTTGCCGCCTCCGCACTCATCAAAAGCTGCGGAAGGTAGAATTTTTTTTCCTCAAAACCTTTGCCTACAATATCAAGCGCAGGGATAATTTCTCCCTGAATAATCTCAAGTGCTTCCATATTCTTCAACATTTCAGCAGTAAGTTCAGCAGCTTGGTCCTTCAGACCTTTCACAATTGCGCGCTGCAGGGAAGAAGCATAGTCTCCGGTAGCAGGGTTTTCCGTCTGAACCGAACCTACTGTGCTTCCTGCCGGACCAGCCGAAGGCGCAGCTTCCGGAAGAGAAGATACGAATTCAATATAGTCACTGCAGTTTTCATCCATGAGATGCAGGGCACGGAATGCGTAATAGGACTTCATCATATCCTGAGCATACGGATTCATGATTGCCGCAGAAAGTCCGTTTTCCAATGCGCAGGTATAAAATGCCGCATTGATGGCGTCGCGCTTTGGCAAGCCGAACGATACATTTGATACGCCGAGGGAAGTATGACAGCCGAGATGTTCTTTAATCATACGGAGAGCCTTGAGTGTTTCCATGGCGGCTGTTGGTTCGGCACTGACCGTCATGGCAAGGGTATCAAAGATAATATTTTTTTTATTGATTCCGTAGGAAGCCGCGCAGGAGAGAATCTTTTCTGCAATCGCAACACGTTCTTCTGCTGTTTTCGGAATGCCGTTATCATCAAGTGTCAGAGCGACCACCAGACCACCGTATTTTTTAACCAGAGGGAAGATTGTTTTCATAGATTCTTCCTTTCCGTTTACGGAGTTTATCATCGCTTTTCCGTTGTAGACTCTGAGTGCTGCTTCCATGGCGGCAGCATCCGAAGTGTCAATCTGCAGAGGCAGGTTGATGACTGCCTGCAGTTCTTCCACCGATTCTTTGAGCATGGAAGGTTCATCAATTTCCGGCAGGCCAACGTTGACATCTAAAATATGCACGCCGCATTCCTGCTGATGGATGCCTTCCTGCAGAATATAGTCGATGTCATGTTCCTTTAATGCCTGCTTGAAACGCTTCTTACCCGTCGGATTGATTCGTTCGCCAATCAGCAGGGGCTGCGCTTCAAATTTGACCGCATGCGTATAGGAGGAAACACAGGTAATCTGCTTATCCGTCAAAGGAACAGGTGTGATTTCACTGCAAAGACCGACCAGCTTTTGGATGTAGGCAGGGGAGGTGCCGCAGCAGCCACCCGTAATCCGAACGCCTTTGCGGATATACTCCGCCATATCTGCAGCAAATTCATCGGGAAGTGTAGCATAGACTGCTTTTCCATTTTCCTCCTGCGGAAGTCCGGCATTCGGTTTTAATAAGACCGGAATCGACGCATTTTCCAGAAGTTCTTTGACTACACCATGCATTTGTTTCGGCTCTAAGGAACAGTTTGCGCCAATCGCATCTGCACCCATTCCTTCTGCGAGTGCCACCATTGCGGAAGGAGAGGCTCCGGTCATCAGCTTGCCGTCCTCACCATAAGCGTTGGAGACAAAAACCGGAAGATTGCAGTTTTCTTTTGCTGCCAGAAGTGCAGCTTTGGTTTCGTAGCTGTCGCTCATTGTTTCGATATAGATTAAATCGACGCCGTTTGCAGCTCCGAGGCGGACAACCTCCGCAAAAAGGCTGACTGCCTCCTCAAAATCCAAATCGCCGTAAGGCTTGAGAAGTCTGCCGCACGGTCCGATGTCCAGCGCAATGTATTTTTCTTGTGAAGAAGCGGAAGTATCACGCGCAATCTTGGTGTTCTGCACTGCCGCCGCGATGATTGCGGATAATTCATCATGCGAAAACTTTAACGCGTTCGCGCCAAACGTATTCGTCGCGACAACATTGCTTCCGGCCTCAAAATATTCCCGCTGGATTCTTTGAATAACCTCCGGATGCGTGATATTCCAGTTTTCAGGATATTCCCCTGGTTTCAGACCCGCATCCTGCAGCAGCGTACCCATGCCGCCGTCTAAGTAAAGCAGATGCTTGTGCATATAATCTAAAATATTCATGTTTTTTTCCTTTCTGTGATGAGTTAAGCCTCTCGGAAAAGGCAGTCTGTCTTATTGCAGGCAGCACAGTTTTTATGATTCGATGTAGAATTACCGCCCTCGTCTTGTATACATGAACTTTCCGAAGAAAGCCCGATTAGTGCAGTAACCGACTTGCTCGGAGACATTAAGAGGCTGTCGTTGAGCGACAGGCCGATTTTGCGCGGGCAGTCAAGGCTCTGAAAAATTGCCTTCTGTGCGTCAAGCGGAAAATCACCGTAGCCAGGGCTGAAACGACGGCGCGAATGATAGCCTTTTTCGGCATAGTCCGCGGAAATTTCCTCACAGAATGCATCACAGAGACTTTCGACGCGCTCTGCGCCCACTGCCTGCATACATAAAGCTTTGCTCGGCGATAGTCTGCCGTATTTTGCAATCAGCCGATCCGGCGCAAGCCCGATGGTAGCCGCAAACAAAATTAGCTTATCGCAGCCCTGAAGAGCGCGTGAAAGCACGCGGCTGCTTGTCTTGACAAGGTCTTCCGATATATCCGAAACGCGCCAACAGACTTTATAAGAAAGCTGCGGCAGTAATTCGGAAAGACAAGTTTCAAGCAGCTCGTCAAATTCACCGTTTGAATCAACGCAGCGCATATAACGGAGAATTTCAGCCCTGTTTACAGGCGGCTGCGGATAGGTTTTGGTAAAGATAATTGATTCCATTTTGATTCCTTCTTTATTTCAAATGCGTGCACATTGAATCTGTAATCTACTTGCCGAGAATATCGGAAAGATTTGCCTGAATCTTTTGAGCGACATCCGGCTTGTTCATCGAGTAAACGTGGACATTCGTTACATTATTGGCAAATAAGTCGATGATTTGGTCGGTTGCATAGGCAATGCCTGCCTGCTTCATTGCTGCAGGGTCACTGCCAAACTTGTCCACCAGACTCTTAAAACGCTGCGGCACATGGGAGCCTGAAAGCTTAAGCGCGCGCTCAATCTGATTGGCATTTGTAATCGGCATGATACCGGCAACGACCGGAACCGTAATGCCTGCTTCCCGAATCTTATAAAGGAAGTTATATAAAAGGTTGTTGTCAAAAAACATTTGCGTCGTTAAGAACTCACAACCCGCGTCAACTTTTTCCTTCAGGAAACGAATGTCTTCTTTTTGATTGTGGCTTTCCGGGTGCTTTTCAGGGTAGCAGGCACCGCCGATACAGAAATCCGCACCGCTTTCCTTGAGCTCCCGGATTAAATCAATCGCATGGCGGTATGTCCACTTTTCCTGATGGGAAAGGTCCATGTCAGGCGGAATATCCCCGCGCAGAGCCATGATATTTTCAAT
This sequence comes from uncultured Bacillota bacterium, assembly GCA_902465215.1. Taxonomy (GTDB): domain Bacteria; phylum Bacillota; class Clostridia; order Peptostreptococcales; family Anaerovoracaceae; genus CAG-238. The sequence continues at coordinate 1,808 of CABQMM010000016.1, read as the reverse complement.
GCCCGCAGCCTTGATTTCTTCAATCTTGCGATGAACGGTTTCCTTCGTCGAAGACACGCAGGTCAGGTGCGCAAGTGTGGAGACGCCATAGCTGTCTTTAATATTTTTTGCGATATCAAGTGTATATTGGCTGGTGCCGCCGCCTGCACCGTACGTCACGCTCACAAAAGCAGGGCGCAGTTTAGCAATTTCTTCGGTAGCCTTTTTAACACTGTCGAAAGCCGAATCTTGTTTCGGTGGGAAAACTTCAAACGACAGTGAGAGTGTTTCTTGCGCAAGTGTATGAATCAGTTTCATGTTTTTTGCCTCCGGTAATAATTTCGATTTATTTCGCATTTTTTTACATTGTTTCTTATTTGAAAATAAGACTTTCATCCAGAAGAAAGTCCTCAATGCCGATATATTGTATGCCGTGTTCGTCCCGCCAAGGCTTGATGTAGTCCTTTACGACCACGATTTTCTTAAAAAAATCCGGGATGCGAAGCAGCGATGCTACTTCCTGTTTTTTCTTATCAGGATCATCGATGGAGAGCGCTGACTGGATATAGCAGCGTTCATCTCCACGGTTTACCACGAAGTCAACCTCCAGCTGCTTGCGAGCATTCTTTCCGGACTCGGTTCTGATATTCTGCTCGACTACACCGACATCAACATCAAAGCCCCTGCGCAGCAAGTCATTGTAGAGAACATTTTCCATCAAGTGAGTTTCTTCCGGCTGTCTGAAGCCAAGCCGTGCATTTCTCAAGCCCACATCGGAATAATAGTATTTGACAGGAGTTTTGATATATTTTCGTCCTTTTACGTCATATCGTTCAGCCCTTTGAAGCAAGAATGCGTCCATGAAATATCCGATATAGGTGTCGATTGTATCAGGAGCGATTTTGATATGTCGTTCACTATCAAAAGTATTCGATAGCTTGCTGGGATTCGTCAGCGAACCGATGCTTGATGCCAGAACATTCAGAAGAATCTCCAAAACTTCCGCATCGTTTTTAATCTGATGTCTTTCCAGCACATCTTTGATATAGGTTCGGTCGAACAGGTCGCGCAGATAGCGGCTTCTCTCTTCATGCGATTCAGCCATCCATACAAGGGGCATTCCACCATAGGTGTAATAGTCGCGCCATGCTCCGCGCTTGTCTTCTTCGTAGTTTTCATAAACTTCCGCAAAGGAAAGGGGGTTGACGCGGATTTCGTCTCCTCGGTCACGGAACTGAGTTAGGATATCAGACGATAACATCTTTGAATTGCTTCCGGTCACATAAAGGTCCACATTCGGAAGTTTCATCAGACCCAACACTACGTCGATAAAGTTCAGCTTTTCATTTGGATCGTCCACGTAGGGGTTCGGAATCTCGGTTACAAACTGAATTTCATCAATAAATACATAATATTGCTCATCTTTGTTTGCGGTTCGTTCTTTCACAAACTTGTTCAGTTCAAACGGGTTGCGGTATTTCGCGTTATCAATTTCATCCAAAGCGAGTCCCACAATCCGGTCTTCTGAAACGCCGCAGTCCAAAAGATACTGACGGTAAAGTGTAAACAGAAGGTAAGACTTACCGCTCCGACGCAGTCCGGTGATAACTTTGATGCGCCCGTTGTCCTTTTTCTGGATTAACTGATCCAGATATTGTTTCCTCGTATATTGCATATCAATTCCTCCATAAAATTTTTGCGATATCCGCATTTTTCATAGATTAGTATACCGCAATATCAACGGAAATATCAAGTTGTTTAGCAGAAATTTTTGCGGAAATACGCATTTTTTTTAGATTTAATTTTCACCGGTTAGTCTAATATAATAA
>CABQMM010000015.1 GCA_902465215.1 uncultured Bacillota bacterium | reverse complement strand
GATGCAAGGTTTTTTATTTTTTACTATAAGCATACAGAAGAAAGGACACAAAAAAATGACGACAGAAACAAATCGCAGAGAAGTCGGCATGAAAAATTACACCAAGTACAGCATTGGATATTTCATGCCGCCGGAAGAATCCATTGAGTGGGTGAAAAAAGACCACATCGAAAAGGCACCAATCTGGTGCAGCGTAGACTTAAGAGACGGAAACCAGGCGCTGGTTGTTCCGATGAGTCTTGACGAAAAACTAGAGTTCTTCCGACTGCTATGCGATATCGGGTTTAAGGAAATTGAAGTGGGATTTCCAGCAGCTTCCGAAACCGAATATGAATTTCTGAGAAAATTAATAGATGACAACTTAATTCCTGATGACGTGACCATACAGGTACTGACACAGTCCAGAGAACACATCATAAAGAAAACGTTTGAGGCGATAGACGGAGCGAAAAATGTAATCGTACATTTATATAACTCCACATCGGTAGCACAGCGCACGCAGGTGTTTAAGAAAAGCAAGGAGGAAATCAAGCAGATCGCGGTCTTCGGTGCAGAGCTGATTGACCGTTACGCGCAGGCAATGCCGGACACGCATTTCATGCTTGAGTATTCACCGGAAAGCTTTACGGGAACCGAAATCGATTACGCACTGGAAATCTGCAATGCAGTCATCGATGTATGGAAGCCGAGAGCAGAGAGAAAGGTTATCATCAACCTTCCGGCAACCGTATCCATGTCGATGCCGCATGTATATGCTTCCCAGATTGAATATATGAGCAAGCATCTCGCCGAAAGAGAAAATGTAGTCGTTTCACTGCATCCGCATAATGACAGAGGAACCGGCGTTGCGGACTGCGAGCTGGGAATGCTCGCGGGAGCCGACCGAATCGAAGGAACTTTGTTCGGAAACGGAGAAAGAACGGGGAACGCGGATGTTGTGACCGTTGCGATGAACCTCTACTCGCATGGCGTTGACCCGAAACTTGATTTTTCGGACTTGCCGCACATCGTGGAAATGTACGAAAAGTTTACGGATATGAAAGTCCCTCCGAGACAGCCGTACGGCGGAAAGCTTGTATTTGCAGCATTTTCCGGTTCTCACCAGGATGCGATTGCCAAAGGCATGCACTACAGGGAAGAGCACGAACCGGATAAATGGAACGTGCCGTACATCCCAATCGACCCACATGATATCAACCGCGAATATGAAGCGGATGTCATCCGTATCAACAGCCAGTCGGGAAAAGGCGGCGTAGCATACATATTGGAGACGAACTACGGATACCGCATTCCAACGGCGATGCGCGAAGAAATCGGTTATCTGATGAAGCATGTTTCCGATGTAGCGCATAAGGAACTGACACCTTCCAAGGTTTTGGAAATCTTCACGAAGGAATATGTAAACAGAGATGACAGATTCAAATTGAAGGATGCTTCCTTTAAAAAGCTTCCGCATTCGGAATCTTTGGGAGACAACGGCATGGAAGCGGATATCGTAACAATCATAGATGGAAAAGAGTACACGCTGGAAGGCAAGGGCAACGGTCGTCTGGATGCTGTCATGAACGCCCTTCGCAAAGGCCCATATAAGATTGAATGCGATTTCGTAACCTACGAGGAACACGCACTCGAATCCGAATCCAACTCCAGAGCAGCCGCTTATGTCGCAATGTCGGATAAGAACGGCAAGACCTACTGGGGTGTGGGCATTCACAATGACATCATCTATGCATCGATTAACGCATTGATGTCGACAATCAACCGCGGATTCACAGCGCAGAAGCAAGAAGCGGAAAGCTAAATAAAAAGCGAAACCACGAAGAGAAAAAGATATAAGAGGTAGATATATGAGCATGACAATGACACAAAAAATTCTGGCAGACCATGCAGGCCTGGCAGAAGTAAAGCCCGGACAGCTGATTGAAGCAAGGCTGGACATGGTTTTGGGAAATGACATTACATCGCCGGTCGCAATCAACGAATTTGAAAAAGCCGGCTTTGAAGAAGTCTTCGATAAATCAAAAATTTCGCTGGTCATGGACCACTTTACGCCGAATAAGGACATCAAGGCGGCGCAGCAATGCAAGCAGACGAGAACTTTCGCGAGAAAATTTGATATCGACAATTTCTTCGATGTCGGAAATGTCGGAATCGAACACGCTTTGCTTCCGGAACTCGGACTGGTCGCTGCAGGCGAATGCATCATCGGTGCAGATTCGCATACCTGTACTTACGGAGCACTCGGTGCTTTCTCCACAGGGGTGGGAAGCACCGACATGGCAGCCGGCATGGCAACCGGAAAAGCATGGTTTAAAGTTCCGTCCGCAATTAAAGTAGAGCTCAAAGGCGAGCTGCAGAAATATGTATCCGGCAAGGATGTGATTTTACACTTAATCGGTGAAATCGGCGTGGATGGTGCTCTGTATAAATCACTTGAGTTTATGGGAGAAGGGATGAAGTCGCTTTCCATGGACGACAGACTCTGCATTTCCAATATGGCGATCGAAGCCGGAGCCAAAAACGGGATTTTCATGGTCGATGAAATCACCAAGAGCTATATGTACGGCAGAGTGAACCGTGAATACAAAATTTTCGCGCCAGATGAGGACGCGGAATACGAGCAGACGATTACCATCGACCTTTCCAAACTGAAGCCGACCGTAGCATTTCCGCATCTGCCGGAAAACACCAAGACGATTGACGAGGTGGGAAATGTAAAAATCGATCAGGTTGTCATCGGCTCCTGCACGAACGGCCGACTTGAGGATATGAGAACCGCGGCGGAGATTTTGAAAGGAAAAAAAGTCGCAAAGGATGTCAGATGCATCGTCATCCCGGCAACCCAAAGCATTTATAAGGAATGCATGAAACGCGGCTATCTGGATATTTTCATCGACGCAGGATGTGCGGTATCCACACCGACCTGCGGCCCCTGCCTGGGCGGCTATATGGGTATTCTGGCGGAGCACGAACGCTGCGTAGCAACAACGAACCGCAACTTTATCGGAAGAATGGGTCATAACCTTTCCGAAGTTTATCTGGCAAATCCGGCGGTTGCGGCAGCTTCCGCAGTCACAGGCAGAATCAGCGATCCGAAGGAGGTAATGTAGATGAAAGCACAGGGAAACGTTTTTAAATACGGCGATAACATCGACACAGACATCATTATTCCGGCGCGTTACCTGAACACGGCAGACAGCAAAGAGCTTGCGGCGCACTGCATGGAGCCGGTCGATGAAGATTTTTATAAAAACGCGAAGGCAGGAGACATCATGGTAGGCGGTCTGAACTTCGGATGCGGCTCTTCCAGAGAACACGCGCCGATTGCGATTAAGGAGTGCGGAATCTCCTGCGTAATCGCAAAATCCTTTGCGAGAATTTTTTACCGCAACGCCATCAATATCGGACTGGCGATTATGGAATGCCCGGAGGCTGCCGAGGAAATCGAGGCAGGAGACGAGGTCAGCGTGGACTTCGAGACAGGCGTAATTACGGATATAACGAAAAACAAGGAATATAAGGCGATGCCTTTCCCGGAATTTATCGATCATATCATAAAGAAGGGCGGGCTGCTCAACTCCCTGAAATAGAGAATAGAAAAAGAATTGGAGAAAACGGATGCTTACACTAAAGGACTTTGAAGAGGCCGTTGAACAGGTTAAGAAGGCGGCAATAAAAACGGAACTGATATACAGTGATTTCCTCAGCGAGCAGAGCGGAAACAAGGTTTACCTGAAACCGGAAAACCTGCAAAAAACAGGAGCCTATAAGATTCGAGGCGCATATTACAAAATCAGCACGCTGACAGATGAAGAACGCGCGAGAGGACTGATTACCGCATCTGCCGGAAACCATGCGCAGGGCGTAGCCTATGCGGCAAAGACGTACGGCTGCAAGGCTGTCATCGTGATGCCGACGACGACTCCGCTGATGAAGGTGGACAGGACGAAAAGCTACGGCGCAGAAGTTGTCCTCTACGGAAATGTATATGATGAGGCTGCGGCTCATGCGGCAAAGCTTGCGGAAGAAAACGGATATACCTTCATTCATCCGTTCGATGATCCGGCGGTAGCGACCGGACAGGGAACGATTGCGATGGAGATTATAAAGGAACTGCCGACGGTCGATTACATTCTGGTTCCGGTCGGAGGCGGCGGACTTGCGGCAGGCGTCAGCACACTGGCAAAGCTTTTAAATCCGAAAATCAAAGTCATCGGTGTGGAACCGGCGGGCGCAAACTGCCTGCAGGAGTCTTTGGAGGCAGGAAAGCCTGTGACGCTTCCGAGCGTATCGACGATTGCAGACGGCACGGCGGTTAAGACGCCGGGCAAAAAAATCTTCCCGTATCTTCAAAAAGGGCTGGATGATGTCATCACAGTCGAGGATGACGAGCTGATTGTTGCCTTCCTTGACATCGTGGAAAACCACAAGCTCATCGTTGAAAACTCAGGGCTTTTGACGGTAGCTGCGCTGAAACACCTGAATGTAAAGGACAAGAAAATCGTTTCGGTTCTTTCCGGCGGCAATATGGACATCATAACGATGTCCTCGGTAGTGCAGCTCGGACTCATCAAGAGAAACCGAATCTTCACAGTATCCGTGCTCCTTCCGGACAAGCCGGGCGAACTCGTAAGAGTCGCTTCGATTATCGCAGCGCAGAACGGAAATGTCATCAAGCTGGAGCACAACCAATTCGTTACGACCAATCGTACTGCAGCGGTGGAACTGAAAATTACCATCGAGGCATTCGGTACAGATCATAAGGAGCAGATTTGCAGGGCATTGACGGAGGAAGGCTATACACCGCAGCTCATCAGTGTTCTGATGTAGGGCATTTACGAAAGGGATTGAAAAATGGAATATAAAATAGCAGTAATTAAAGGCGATGGAATCGGACCCGAGGTTGTGGACGAAGCAATTAAGGTGCTGAACGCCGTCGGTGAAAAGTATGGACACGATTTTAAATATGAATATCTGAGAGCGGGCGGTGATGCCATCGATGCCTGTGGGAAATGTCTGCCGGAGGAAACCGTAGAAAAAGCCAAGGCTGCGGATGCGGTACTGCTCGGTGCGGTCGGCGGACCGAAATGGGACAGCCTCCCGGGTGAGGAAAGACCGGAAAGAGCGCTTTTAGGACTTCGAAAGGAGTTAGGACTCTTTGCAAATCTCAGACCTGCCATCATGTTTGACGAGCTGAAGGATGCCTGCCCGCTGAAGCCGGAAAAGGTGGAAGGCGGACTTGACCTTCTGGTTGTAAGAGAACTGACAGGCGGCATTTATTTCGGCGAGCGTGGAGTCAAGGAGACGGAAGACATGGGCAAGGCCGCTTACGATGTCGAGCAGTATTCGGAAAAAGAGGTCGAGCGCGTCGCAGAAATTGCTTTCGAGATGGCGATGAAGAGAAACAAGAAAGTAACCAGCGTGGACAAAGCAAACGTACTGGAAAGCTCAAGACTTTGGAGAAAGACCGTTGCACGCGTGGCAGAAAGATATCCGGAGGTTTCGCTCGAAAACTTTTATGTCGACAACGCTGCAATGCAGCTTGTATACAATCCAAAGCAGTTTGATGTCATCGTGACAAGCAATATTTTCGGCGATATTCTCTCAGACGAAGCGAGCATGATCACAGGCTCCATCGGAATGCTTCCGTCAGCAAGCCTTGCGGAAGGCGCATTCGGCATGTACGAGCCGGTGCACGGCTCAGCGCCTGACATCGCAGGCACGGGAAAGGCAAATCCGATTGCGACGATTCTTTCCGTTGGTATGATGCTTCGCTACACCTTAGGGCTTGCGAAGGAAGCAGACGCAATCGAAAACGCAGTCAAAGCTGTTTTAAAAGATGGAGCGCGCACCGCAGACATTGCACAGGCAGGCAGCACGCCTGCAAGCACTTCCGAAATGGGCAGCCTGATAGCGGAGAAAGTGAGACAGAATTAAAAAATGCAGAGTTTATTGAATGAGTTATTGATTTTTCAAAAGAACGACGACAGCCGCGTACTTTTCGAGGCAGCAGACGTTGTCGATGCGGCAGACGAAAGCCTGCGGCACCGGGCAGCAAACCGCTTCGTGAAATCTGTGCTTGAAATGACGGAACGTCATGGCTTTCGCGGAAACCTTTGGAAAAGCTGCGTGGCATATTACATCGCGTGCAATGAAAATGCCTTTTCGCTTCGGGAGGAACGAAAAAGGCCGGCAGCAACTTCCGGAAGCATCGGAAAAGACTTTTTTGCAAGGCATGACTGCACTGTTTTAAGAAAGCTTTTCTGCTTTGATTTTGGAGAGTTAAGCGAAAAAGCCGGGGCAGAACTGATTGCAGAAATCATGGACTATCAACTGAGACAGCCTGACGTGCAAGAAAACCTGACGGAAGAGTTAAAAGCAAGGCTTGAGGATGCAACGGATGACGAAGCTTTCTATGAAGAAATCCGCAGCTTCTATCACGAAAACGGTGTGGGAACTTTCGGAATGCACAAAGCGTTCACCGCAGCAGAAAAAGACGGCAGACTGCAGCTTATACCGGTTCGAAAGCTCGGAAACGAGAAGCTTGAGGACTTAATCGGCTATGAAGTTCAGAAGCAGATGCTGACCGCAAACACCGAAGCTTTTTTGCAGAGAAAACCTGCGAATAATGTTTTGCTTTACGGAGACGGCGGCACGGGGAAAAGCACGAGTATAAGGGCTTTGCTCAATCAATACGGAGAAGACGGACTGAGAATTATTCAGGTTTATCGGCACCAGATGCAGTGGCTGCCGGAAATAATCGAAAAAATAAAGGACAGAAATTACAGATTTTTAATTTATATGGATGATTTGTCCTTTGAAGATTTCGAGACAGAATATAAATATTTGAAAGCGGTGATTGAGGGCGGACTGGAACCCAGACCTGAGAATGTACTGATTTATGCGACTTCTAACCGCAGACATTTCATCAAGGAAACATGGAACGACCGAAGAGACGAAGAGCATACAGGAGAGATTTTCCGCAGTGATTCTCTCGAGGAAAAGCGAAGTCTGGCAGATCGGTTCGGAATGCAGATTTACTACGGAAAACCGACGAAGGAAGAATATCACCGTATTATTGACGCACTCGCCTCTCGGGAGGGGATTCAGTGCAGCACAGAAGAACTTCATGCAGAGGCAACGAAGTGGGAAATCCGCCACGGCGGCGTCTCAGGCAGAAGCGCAAAGCAGTTTATAGATTACATAAAAGGAATGGAGAACGAGACAAGATGAAGATGACAGGTGCAGAAGCAGTTATGAAAATTCTTTTAGAGCATGGTGTGGATACCGTTTTCGGTTATCCCGGCGGAACCGCCCTGTACTTATACGACGAATTATACAAGTACAGCGACAAGATTCATCATGTTTTGACTGCTCACGAGCAGGGAGCGGCGCATGCAGCCGACGGTTATGCAAGGTCGACCGGAAAGACCGGGGTGGCTTTCGCAACGAGCGGACCGGGAGCGACGAATTTAGTAACCGGAATCGCTACCGCATACATGGACAGCGTGCCGACGGTTTTCATAACCGCGAATGTGGCAAATCACCTAATTGGGCGCGATGCTTTTCAGGAGATTTGCATTACGGGAGTTACCTTTCCGATTACGAAACACAATTATTTCGTAAATAATAAGGAAGATTTGGCAGATGCGCTCAGAAATGCGTTCCGTATTGCAAACAGCGGACGAAAGGGTCCGGTGCTTGTAGATATTACAAAGGATGTTACGCAGGCAATCGTGGATTACGAACCTGCAGAGCCGTACAGCACGGAGCCACCGCAGGCAGCCGAAATCGAAACGGAAGCGGACATGGCAGAAAAAAATAAGACGATTGAAAAATTTGCGCGGCTTTTAAATCGGGCGAAGAAGCCGGTAATCCAAATCGGCGGCGGCGTAATCGCTTCGGGCTGTGAAGCGGAAGTTCTGGCAATGGCAAAGAAAGCCGATATTCCGGTTGTTTCTACTCTGATGGGACTTGGAGCGCTTCCGGAAGAAGAACCGCATTATCTGGGACTTTTGGGTATGCATGGCTCTTATGCGGCAAATAAATGCATTTCAGAGGCGGATTTGATTTTGACCCTCGGTTCGCGTTTCAGCGACAGAGTTGCGCTGAAGCCGGATGAATTCGCGAAGAAAGCAAAGATTTTGCAAATCGATATCGATAAGAGCGAAATCGGTAAAAATGTGGCGGTTACGGACTCCATTGTCTGTGACTGCGGAAAGGCTTTAAAGGAACTGCTTCCTCATGTGGAAGAAAATCAGCACGGGGAATGGATTGCACAGATACAGGCATGGCAAAACGAACATCCGACCAAAATCCGCGATGCGCACGGAATGCTGAATCCGCAGGAAATGATTGAATCCATGTGCGAAAACAGCGATAAAGAGACGGTATTCGTAACCGATGTCGGTCAGCATCAGATGTGGGCGGCACAGTACATCAAGCAGACCAAGCCGAGAAATTTTATCACGAGCGGAGGCCTTGGAACGATGGGCTTCGGATACGGAGCGGCAATCGGCGCACAGATGGGAAATCCGGATAAACGCGTGGTGCATCTGACAGGCGACGGCTCTTTCCATATGAACCTCAATGAAGCCTGCACGGCGGTTTCCAATAACCTGCCGATTATAACGGTTATTTTTAACAACACGGTTTTGGGCATGGTTTACCAGTGGCAGACATCTTTTTATGAGAAGCGGTATTCCAATACCGTTCCGGAAAGAAAGACCGATTTCGTCAAACTGATTGAGGCCTTCGGAGGCGTAGGCTACCGCACAGAGACTTTGGAAGAATTCGCAGAGGCTTACCAAAAAGCGCAGAAGGCGGACGGCCCGGTATGGATTGACTGCCGGATTGCTAAGACAGACAAGGTTCTTCCGATGATTCCAAACGGAAAAACCATCGACGATATGATTTTTGAGCAGGAAGGGGGAGCGGAATGAAGAAAGAAGTAGTCAGCATTTATGTGGATAATAAGGCGAATGTACTGACCAGGGTTGTAAGCCTGTATGGCAGAAGAGGATTCAACATCGACTCCCTGACCGTTTCGGCGACGAATGACCCGGCAATTTCCCGCATTACAATCGTTTTCGAGGGAGATCACCTGACGCTGAACCAGATTGTGGCGCAGACGGAAAAGCTGGAGGTTGTCAGAAGCATTAAAACTTTAGGAAGCAGTGAGAGCTTTTTCCGTGAGCTTTTGATGGTGAAAGTTGCTGCAGACAAAAATGTCCGCAGCGAAATTAAAGAAATTGTAGACATTTACCGGGCGAAAATCATCAATCTGACCCAGTCGGAGATGGTGCTGGAACTGACAGGGAGTCCCGAAAAACTCAATGCTTTCTTGGCAATGCTCGGCGAATATAAGATTATTGATATTTGCAGAACCGGCGTAACCGGTATTGAAAAATAAATATGCAAAAGATGTAAAAAAGTAAAGACAAAAGAGAAAAGGAGACAAAAAAATGATTAACAAGTATTATGATTCAGACTGTAACTTTGCAATGCTCGACGGAAAGACTGTAGCAATTTTAGGATTCGGAAGCCAGGGACATGCGCACGCGATGAACCTGAAGGACAGCGGCGCTAATGTTGTAGTTGGCTTGAGACCGGGCTCCGCGCATACTGCAAAGGCAGAAGCAGCAGGCTTAAAGGTAATGGGAATTGAAGAAGCAGCAGAAGCAGGCGACATCGTAATGATGCTGACACCGGACGAACTGCAGGCTAAGATTTATAAAGAACAGGTTGAAAAACACATGAAACCGGGCAATGTTCTGGCATTTGCACACGGATTCAATATCCATTTCAATCAGATCATTCCTTCCAAAGACCTTGATGTTATCATGATCGCACCGAAGGGACCGGGACACACGGTAAGAAGCCAGTATGTAGAAGGCAAAGGCGTTCCGAGCTTAATCGCAGTATATCAGGACGCTTCCGGCAAGGCAAAGGATTATGCACTGGCTTATGCAAGCGGCATCGGCGCAGGCAGAGCAGGCATTCTGGAAACAACCTTCAAGGAAGAAACGGAAACCGATCTTTTCGGTGAACAGGCAGTTCTTTGCGGCGGCGTTTGCGAACTGATGAAAGCAGGATTTGATACGCTGGTTGAAGCAGGCTATGAACCGGAAATGGCATATTTTGAATGCATCCACGAAATGAAGCTCATCGTTGACCTGATTAACGAAGGCGGCTTCGACAAGATGAGATATTCCATCTCCAACACTGCTGAATACGGCGACTACAGAACAGGAAAGAGAATCATCACAGAAGATACAAGAAAAGCAATGAAGAAGGTTCTGGAAGAAATTCAGGACGGTACTTTTGCAAGCGAATTCATTCAGGAATTCAATGCAGGCGGCAAGGCAAGATTCCTCGCAACGAGAAAGAAAGAAGCTTCCCATCTGCTTTGCAAAACAGGTGCTGAACTGAGAAAGATGATGAGCTGGCTGAAGAAATAGTCAGAGAAAAGAAGACGGAGAAAACAGATGAAGACCAGAAGTAAACTTGTAACGGAAGGCGTGGAAAAAGCCCCGATGAGAAGCCTTTTCTATGCGATGGGATATACGGAAGAAGAGCTGGAAAGACCGCTGATTGCGGTCGTTTCCGCTCACAGTGAAATCGTTCCGGGACATATGCATTTAGACAAAATCACAGAGGCCGTAAAAGCCGGAGTGAGAATGGCAGGCGGCACGCCGATTATGGTTCCTGCTATCGGCGTATGTGACGGAATTGCGATGGGACATATCGGCATGAAATATTCGCTGGCAAGCCGCGAATTGATTGCGGACAGCGTGGAAACAATGGTTACGGCGCACGCTTTCGACGGCGCGGTACTGGTACCAAACTGTGATAAAATCGTTCCGGGCATGGTAATGGCAGCCTGCAGAATGGATATTCCTGCAGTGGTATGCTCCGGCGGACCGATGATGTCCGGACTGGTTGGCGGCGTAGAGACGAGTCTTTCCAAGATGTTTGAAGCAGTAGGTGCCAGAAAAGCGGGAATTATCGACGACGACGGTCTGAAAGAATACGAGCAGAATGTATGTCCGGGCTGCGGCTCCTGCTCCGGCATGTATACGGCAAACAGCATGAACTGTCTGTGCGAGGCAATCGGCATCGCGCTTCCGGGAAACGGCAGTATTCCGGCGGTTTCTTCCAAGAGAATCATGCTTGCGAAACATGCCGGCATGGCAATCATGGATTTAATCGAAAAAGGCGTAACTGCGCGTGACATTATCAATGAAAAGTCGATTCGCAATGCGATTGCCTGCGATATGGCGCTGGGCTGTTCTTCCAACAGCGTGCTGCATCTTTTGGCGATTGCGCATGAGGCAGGCGTGCAGCTCGACTTGAATGTATTTAACGAAATCAGCAGCGTGACACCGAACCTCTGCCATCTGGCTCCGGCAGGCGGCACGCACATGCATGACCTTGACAATGCGGGCGGCGTACCTGCTGTTATGGCGCAGTTAGCTTCGAAGGGCCTGATTGACACGAGCCTGCCGACAGTAACAGGAAAGACCGTCGGAGAAAATATTGAGGGCAGAGTGATTCGCAATGAGGGCGCAATTCGTCCAATCGGCAATCCGTACAGTGAAACAGGCGGAATCGCAATTCTTTGGGGAAACATCGCCAAAGACGGATGTGTGGTAAAACGCAGCGCAGTAGCACCGGAAATGCTTGTTCATTCGGGACCTGCGAGAGTTTTTGACAGCGAAGAAGATGCAATCAGTGCAATC
>CABQMM010000014.1 GCA_902465215.1 uncultured Bacillota bacterium | reverse complement strand
AGTTATCGCAGATAACGTAGGCGACAACGTAGGTGACGTTGCAGGTATGGGTTCCGACTTGTTCGAATCCTATGTAGGTTCCATCATTTCCGCTATCACATTAGCAGCAGTTGCTGTAGCAAACTCCGATGATACAGCTACATTCTCGGAAACAACTGCAGCACTCTTCCCGTTAATTATTTCCGCAATCGGTATTCTTGCTTCCGTAATCGGTATCATGATTGTCAGAGGCAAAGACGGCGGAAACCCTGCATCTGCATTAAATATGGGAACATATGTAAGCGGCATTATTGTTATTATTGCAACATTTATCCTTTCCAAGTCCATGCTTGGCGACTACACTTATGCAATCGCTATCATTGCAGGTCTTATCGTAGGTATTGCAATCGGTAAAATTACTGAAGTTTATACCTCCGGCGATTATAAGTCGGTTCAGAAAATTGCTGACCAGTCTCAGACAGGTGCTGCAACAACAATCATCAGCGGTCTGGGCGTTGGTATGATGTCCACATTATGGCCAATCATCTTAATCTGCGTAGGCGTATATGTTGCATATGCGTTTGCAGGATTATATGGTATTGCTCTTGCAGCAGTAGGTATGCTTTCTACTACAGGAATGACAGTTGCGGTTGACGCTTACGGTCCGGTTTCCGACAATGCAGGCGGTATCGCAGAAATGTCCGAACTTCCGCATGAAGTAAGAGAAATCACTGACAAGCTTGACGCTGTAGGAAATACAACAGCTGCTATCGGTAAAGGTTTCGCAATCGGTTCCGCAGCGCTTACAGCTCTGGCACTGTTTGCATCCTATGCAGCAGTTACAAATCTTGATGTTGTCAGCTTGCTTGATCCTATCGTAATCATCGGATTATTCATCGGTGCTATGCTTCCGTTCTTATTCTCCGCTATGACTATGAATTCCGTAGGAAGAGCTGCAAACCAGATGATTGAAGAAGTTAGAAGACAGTTCAGATCTGACGCAGGCATTATGGCCGGAACTTCCAAGCCTGACTATGCAAACTGCGTAGATATTTCCACAAAGGCTGCTTTAAAAGAAATGGTTGTTCCGGGTATTATGGCTATCGTTGCTCCGCTTGCAGTTGGTCTCATCTTAGGGCCTGCAGCACTCGGCGGAATGCTCGGCGGCGCACTCTCCTCAGGCGTACTTCTTGCTATCATGATGGCAAACGCAGGTGGTGCATGGGATAACGCGAAGAAGTACATTGAAGAAGGTCACTTCGGCGGCAAGGGTTCCGAACCTCATAAGGCTGCAGTTGTAGGCGACACGGTAGGCGACCCGTTCAAGGATACTTCCGGTCCGTCCATCAACATTTTAATCAAGCTTATGACGATCGTTGCAGTTGTATTTGCACCGTTGTTCGTACAGGTAGGCGGATTATTACACTTTTAATATCTGAATCGAATATTGATTCTTACAGGCTCCCGAAATCGGGAGTCTGTTTTGGAATAAAAACATGGTTTGCTCTTGATTAAAGCAGGAAGAAGTGTTAAACTATTAACAGAATATTTCTGTATGATAGAAAGGAAAAATGAGATGTATCAGACAATTAAGTATGAAGTAAAAGACAAGGTAGCGACTGTTACTATTAATAGACCGGAGGCACTGAATGCGCTTAACTCAACCGTTCTCGATGAACTGTTTGAAGTCTTCAATGTTATTGATAAAGACGAAAACGTCAGATGTGTGATCGTGACCGGTGAGGGCAGATCCTTCGTCGCGGGCGCAGATATCGCGGAGATGTCTACATTGAATCCGGTGGAGGGCAAGCGCTTTGCACAAAAAGGCCACAGAGTGATGAACTTCATCGAAAAGACCGAGAAACCGGTCATCGCTGCGGTAAATGGTTTTGCGCTCGGCGGCGGCTGCGAGCTTTCGATGGCATGCGATATTCGCTTGGCGTCCGCAAAGGCGGTGTTCGGACAACCGGAAGCAGGTCTTGGCATTACACCGGGCTTCGGCGGTACACAGAGACTTTCGAAGATTGTAGGACCGGGAAATGCGGCAATGCTTATTCTCACGGCTCAGAATATCAAGGCTGACGAAGCGCTGAGAATGGGTCTCGTACAGAAGGTTGTGGAACCGGAAGAACTGATTCCTACAGTTGAGGCTTTGGCGAAGAAAATCGCATCAAATGCGCCGGTTGCTGTAATGGCTTGCAAGACTCTTTTAAACAAGGGTTATCACCTTGACCTCTTCAGCGGCTGTGCACTTGAAGCAGAGGGCTTCGGCGTATGCTTCGGCACGGAAGATCAGAAGGAAGGCATGAAGGCATTCCTGAATAAGACTACATACGAATATCAGGGAAAATAAACGAATGATAGATATTGTTTATATACTTATATTTGCACACGAAAGAACCGCCGACAAATCGCTTGCCGACGGTTCTTTTGCAAACAAAAGTAATTTATTCGAAATGCTCTGCTTTCAGACGGTAAATCGTGTTCTTAACCGGCGGAATTGCCAGAACGATAAGTGTCAGAACTCCTTCGCCGCCGATATAGAAGATATTATACACGAAGCTGTACCAAACCGGATTCATGCCTTCCGGTGCGAATTCTCCGAAGAAAAGGAAACCGGAAAGGAAGGAACAGATAAATCTTCCGATAATCGCAACGACATAGCCGACATAAAGGCCGTACTTCTGCTTTGAGAAGAAACCGGAAAGCCCGAGGCAGCCGAACGCCAGTATGTAGTCGAGCAGCACCTGCATCGGGAAAAGAATCACCGGGTCGATAATCAGATTTAAAAGTCCTAAAGCAACGCCGGAAGCAAGTCCCCATTTCGGACCGCAGAAATACCCTGCGAGCGTTGCCGTCAGCATACTGAACAGCGTAATGGAGCCGCCGTAAGGCATCGGAATGATTTTTACCATCCCAAGAACAAAGGAAAGCGCCATTAAAATTGCGCAGAGTACGAGGCAGTAAACATTTCTTCTGCCTGTTTTGGTTGATTGATTTTGTGACATAAAAAAACCTCCTCAAAAAATGTTGGGAGGGGATACGCTTCCCTACGCCGGTACTGACCGGATCAGGTTATGAGGGTTTATCCGAAAATGCGAATCTTTTCGCAAAATGCTTTCGGTAAATCTCAGCAAAAGCTCCCCTAGCACAGAAATTATAGTATACCGAAAAAAAAGCTTTGTCAAGGGAAATTAGACCAATTCTTACATTGAAATATATAAAATCTTAGCGTATAATAAAAAAGAAAATAAGAGAAAGGGGAAATTTATGAACAATCATATTGTTTTGGAACCTGCATGGAAAATCAGAGAGATTGCGAGAAAGTCTCTGGCAGGGTATTGGAAGCCGATGTTTCTCGCAGTGCTCATTTATTATCTTTTGACAGAAGGTGTACAGACGGTTTTGTCATACATGTTTTACTATGATCCGAGCATTCTTTATATGGATATGGGAGTGCCGGATGCAGCATTCGGTCGTCTGCCGAATGTCGGATATGGAGGCGGAATTTACGACTTTATCGTCGGAGGTGCATTCCTGCTCGGCTTGTATACATTACTTCTGACTTTCTTCCGCACAAAAAAGGTAGACAATGCGCTTGTGTTTGAAGGGTTCAGCCATTTCGGGAAAGCATTTTTGCTCCAACTTTTAATTACCGTAAAAACAATCCTTTGGGGACTGCTTTTTATCATACCGGGAATTATAGCTGTCTATCGATACAGCCAGGCATTTTATATTTTGGCAGATCATCCGGAATATTCTATTACACAGTGCATCGAAGAAAGCAAGCGATTGATGTACGGAAATAAAGGAAGACTTTTCTATCTTAACCTTACCTTTATCGGATGGGCGCTGCTCGCGAGCATTCCGTCGGGCATTCTTGCGGGACTGGCGACAGGCGGTATTGTTGGCTCCCTGCTTGCAGGTATTCCGGCTCTGTTTGTATACATATACTCCTATACGGCGAATACCGCGTTCTACGAACTGCTTACAGAACGCTTAGTCGTTGTAATGCCGGAGGCGGGATACGAACATACGGTAGAAGCTTCCTACACGGTTACGGAAGAACCGGAAACAACAGAATCAAACGGTAACGAGCCGCAAGCGGAAGAACCGAAATTCGGGGAATCCGAGCCAAAGGACGAGACCGAAAACAAAGACTTTGAAGAATAAAACTTTATTATGATAAAACACTGAGAGCCGGAAACACACCCGGCTCTTTTTTCGCATATGATAATGCAGTGAGAAGCGTAAGCCTTCACGAAAATTTTAGACTGAAGGAGGTAATACTTTGTCCGCAGAAAGACATTATTTCCCGGGTAATAACACACCGCTGGGATTTTTTTCGTATTACAGATACATTTTAGGACAGAGAGAGGCACACAAAATCATATGCATAAAGGGAGGTCCGGGCAGCGGCAAATCGACTTTTATGAAAAAAACGGCAAAGGCATTTGCGGATTTAGGGGAGGACATCGACTATCTGCACTGCTCGGCAGATGAAGATTCCCTTGACGGAGTGGTTTTGCGAAATAGAAAGGTCGCTTTGATTGACGGAACCAGCCCGCATATTACGGACCCTGTGACACCGGGAGCCGTCGATAAGATTGTAAACCTCGGAGAATACTGGAACGAGGACGGAATTGAGGCAAACAAGGATGAAATCATAGATTTAAACGAGGAATGCTCGGAGTGGTATAAGATTGCGTATAACTACTTAAACGCCGCTAAAAGTGTATTTCGCAGCCTTGAGGGGATATACGGAAAAGCGGTTGAATACAGCGAGATTTACCGTATTGCGGCTGATATTGTCGGCAGAGAATATGCAGGCTATGATATTTCCCTTCGCCCGGGCAGGGAGAAAAAAGCCTTTGCCAGCGCAATTACAGCAAGCGGAATCGTAAGCTACACCGAAAGCCTGCTTCGAAACCAAAATCGCGTCTACATCATCAATTCACCACTGGGCTATGCCAACCAAAGCCTGATGAATATTATAAAAGAGGGGGCTGTCTATCGTGGTTTCGATGTGGAAAGCTTTTACTGCCCGATTTGTCCGGAGGAAAAAATCGATCACCTCATCGTACCGCAGCTCGGGCTGGCGTTTACGACGGTCAACGAATACCATGACATCGAGCCATGGGAGATCTTTATTGACGAAGACGCGCAGGAGGAGACGGGGGCGCAGACGGTCAGCAAGCCGGAAATTATTTTGATGGATATCGGCGACTATATGGATGCGGCGGATGCGGAGCGCAGCGCGCCTCTGATTGAAAGTCTGACTGAAGAGTTTGACATCCTGCTTAACAAGGGAATCCGCTGCCTTGAAAAAGCCAAAGCTGCACACATGCGGGTGGAAGCGATGTATATTCCGAACATGAATTTTACGCAGGTAGGAAAGACTGCCGAGAATATTATCAAAGAACTGATGGAAAAATAAGAGCAAATGTGCTATGATAAATACGATTTGAAGAAAGAAAGCAGGTTTACAAATGAAAAAACTGTCAGAATATTTAAATATGCTTGCGGAGTCGGGACTTTGGACGAAAGACAATTCCGACTCTGCCGATTTTCATGCAGAAATCCGGGATGTTTCCTACAACTCGCTTGAAGCGGGGCAGGGTACTCTTTTTATCTGCAAAGGCGCGAATTTCAAGCCTGAATACTTAAAAGATGCTTTGCAAAAAGGCGCGGTAGCTTTCGTTTGCGAAGAGGGCTCGGCTGTGGCAGCAGCGTGCGGCACCGATGAAACGCTGCACGGGGTTCCGCATATTTTTGTAAATAATATCCGCAGGGCAATTTCTAAAATCTCGATTTTTGCGTTTGACCGAAGCTGGGACAAGATGAAGTTAATTGGTGTGACCGGAACGAAGGGAAAATCCACGACGACGAGCATGATCAAGGCCATCATGGACAAGTACTGCGGCAGGGAAATCGGATTTTCGTCGGGAATTTACACCTATGACGGCAAGAACAAGAAAAAGGCATATAAGCTTACGACGCCGGAGACCATCGAGCTGCATCACATTCTGGATAACTGCGTGAAAAACGGCTGTGAATATCTGGCGATGGAGGTTTCTTCGCAGGCACTGAAATACGACCGCACGCTGGATTTGCATTATGAGGCGTGCGCATTCACGAATATCTCCAGAGACCACATTTCCGAGGCGGAGCATAAGGACATGGAGGACTATTTCACTTCCAAGCTGAAAATCTTCACGCAGAGCCGCATCGGCTGCGTAAATCTGGACATGGACCCTGTATATATGAAGCGGACGCTGGAATTTGCCGAGCAAAACTGTGAAAAAACGGTTACTTTCGGCATGAACGAGGTGGGCGGCAGAAGGCCGGATGTTTACGGCATTTCTGTGGACGAAAAGCAGGGCTGGCTTCTGCTGAAAGCTGAGCTTTTCGGCAAGACAGAGGAGTTTACAGTAAATATCGGCGGCGCATATAATGCTTATAACGCGCTTGCGGCAATCGCGGTGACCGCATCGCTTGGCGTGCCGGTTGAAACAATACGCGAAGGACTGGAAACGGTCAAGGTAATGGGCAGAATGGAAACCTATCGTCTTAAGGATTCCGTAGATGTTATCGTGGATTATGCACACAATAAAATGAGTTATCAAGTGCTGTTTGATTATGTAAAAAAGCAGTATCCTGACCGCAAGGTCGGGTTCGTATTCGGCTGCGTCGGCGGCAAGGCGTTCAACCGCAGGAAGGAAGCCGGGGAAATCGCCGAGAAATACGCGGATTTCGTGGTAATCACGGAGCTTGATCCGGGAATGGAAGATATTAATAAGATTTGCGGCGAAATTCTCAGCTACATCGACCATAAGGAAAAGGCGGAGATTATCACAGACCGTGATACCGCAGTCTATACAGCGCTTAAGAAAGCAGAGGGGATGGAAAACTGCGTGCTTGTACTGGCAGGCGGATCGGATGCGTATATGAAGCGCGGAAATAAGGTTTATCCATCCGACACGGATGGGGAACGCGTGCAGAAGTTTTTAACTAAAATCGGGAAATAATATTAAAAATTCAATAGTTTTTACGGAATTTCAGTAAAAACTATTGAAATTTAAGAAGTTTTTGGTTATACTGAATAACAAGGAGGTGTTACGATGATTGTCAGACCTTACTATTTAGATATACTTAAAACTTATCGGGATGTTCCGCTTGTGAAGATTCTCGCCGGGATTCGCCGCTGTGGCAAATCAACAATTTTGGATATGCTCAAGTGTGAACTGATTAACAGCGGTGTTCCTGAAAATCATGTCATCTATATGCGTTATACATCGGAAGAACTGGATGATGATATGAGCGCGAAGCAGATGTACCGTGATATCAAGGAGAAGATGACGGACAATGAACGATACTATCTTCTGCTGGATGAGGTTCAAGAAGTCAGCGGTTGGGAAAAAGCAGTCAATAGCTTGCTGGAGGATGCAAATACTGACATCTATGTGACAGGTTCAAATTCCAAGCTGATGTCCGGTGAGATATCCACGTATCTGACGGGACGTTATATTTCCATTCCGGTTTATACCTTGTCCTTTGCTGAATATTTGGAGTTTAAAAAAGAAAGCGGACATACCGCAAAAGAACTTTTGAACGAATATATCCGTACAGGTGGATTTCCGATTGTCGCACTTGGCAGCTTTGATGAGCGTTCCGCTTATCAAATCGTTGAGGGAATTTACAGCTCCGTTATTACCGGAGATATCACAAAGCGGCACAATATTACGAACTTTGATTTGTTCAATCGCGTTGTAAAGTATGTCGTCGAGAATGTAGGCAAAACTTTTTCAGCAAATGCCATCGTGAAATTTATGAAAAGCGAGGGGCGTTCGCTTTCTGTGGAGTCCGTGTACAACTATCTGGAATGGCTGGAAAAAGCATTTATAATCTACCGCTGCCGGCGATACGATATGCAGGGAAAAACGGTTCTCAAGACGCAGGAGAAATTTTATCTTGCCGATTCATCCCTCAAATACTGTATTTTGGGCTTTAACCCCAAATCCGTTGCGGCGATGCTGGAAAACCTCGTGTACTTCGAACTCAGGCGGAAAGGCTATGAAGTGTATATCGGCAAAAATATGAATAAAGAAATTGACTTCGTAGCAGTGCAGCGTGACGAGCGAATCTATGTGCAGGTGTGCCGCAATCTGCCGGCGGACTCCGATCGTGAAATTGCCAATCTGCTTGAGATTAAAGACCATTATCCGAAATACGTGGTAACGATGGACGAAATGGCCGCAGGAAATGTCAACGGGGTCAAGATTATGCATTTAGCTGATTTTTTGTTATGTAAGGATTACTAGTTTTTTTCAGCCTTTCAATCACCGTCTGCATATCCGCAGGCAGCGGTGCTTCGAGGTGCAGTTCTTCGCCGCTGACAGGGTGTCTTAAAGTGAGCGAAAAAGCGTGCAGAGCCTGACGGTCGATGAGGTCGGAAACGATTTCCTTACCGCCTTGCCCGCATTCCGGATTGTAATCCTCGGCATCGCGAGGATCGCCGTGGATTCTGCGATATTCAAATGGGTCGCCGTGACAGTACAGGTGGTCGCCTAAAATCGGATAACCGATGTAGGAAAGGTGGACGCGAATCTGGTGCGTGCGGCCCGTTTCAAGTTCCAGTTCGACTAAGGAATAACCGCCGAAACGGTCGAGCACCTTATAATGCGTAACGGACGGATAGCCGCCTTTTTTGATAGGCAGCACCCAGCGTTCCACTTCGTTTTCATCGGGTCTTCCAAGCGGCAGATCAATTGTGCCGCTGTCCTCAGGCATTTCGCCGACCACAATCGCTTTATATTTCTTATGCAGACCGCGCGCCTCGGCATTCATCTGCTTGGTGAGGCTGTCCTGTGCGTGGCTGTTTTTTGCAACGATAAGAAGCCCGGATGTATTCATATCCAGGCGGTTCACAAAGCGTATCTTGTAGCTTTCACCTTCATCAAGCATTTTTTTCATAATGCCGTTTGCAATCGTATGACAGGGCTTGCCTTTGGTCGGGTGGACAACCACGCCCGGCTGCTTGTTAATGACCAGAAGGTCGCTGTCCTCATAAATGACGGAAATCGGGATGTCCTCAGGTGGAAAATCGCTTTTTTCTTCGGGAAGCAGGATGCTGATGACATCTCCTTCGGCCGGGGAAATCCACCACTGAACTTCCTCGCCATTCAGAAAGACCAGATGGTTTTGCTTGAGCTTCGTCATTAGACGCGAAGAAAATGTGAAATTGGCGCGCACAAGCTGCTTCACCGATAGGCTGCGGCTGACATCTTCTTTCGTAACGATATATTTAAATTCTGACATAGGATACCTTTTCTATAAAAACTTGGATTTTGCTTTTTCCCAAAAACTGCTGTACTCGAAGCGAACCAGATTCACTTTTTTGCGCGAAAGGGAAAGCTCGATTTTTTGTATATCGCTGTAATCGACAGCCGAGCCGTCTGCCACCACGCTGAGCTTGCGATGCTCATCATCGCAAGGAATGATGGACAGCTTATCGTTGGCAGGCAGCAAAATGCTCGAAGTAAACGAGCGGTAAGCAACCGTGTTAATCGGAGCAATCGGAGCCACCTGAAGAAGATTCAGGCGCGGATCGACAATTGCGCCGCCCAGCGAATAATTGTAGGCGGTACTTCCGGCAGGCGTGGAAACGCAGATTCCATCGCCGCTGAAACGCTCGATGAAGGAGTCGTTAATCGAAATATTGAGCTGCACCGGATAGTTCGGCACGCCTTTAATCGCGATTTCATTCAAGGCAATGTCCTTGAAAATGCCCTCCGGCGTTTCCACCTTTGAAATTACAGTGCTGTACGAATGCACCGTGAAATCTCCCTGATTGTACTGAAAGATAAAATCGTCGATTTTTTCCGGCAAAACCTCCTGAAAAAATCCCAGATGTCCCGTATTGATTCCCACGACCGGAATCGTCGGGAAGCGGTATGTACGCAGGCAGCGAAGGAGGGTTCCGTCGCCGCCGATACAGATGATAAGCTCCGTATCCTCATGAATTTCCTCGAAAACACGAAGCCCGGATTTTACGAGCTTTTCCCGCAAAATCTTTTCAATCTTCTTCGACATTTCCGTATCGTTTGCGTGTATAAAAACTTTTTTGTTTTCCATAATGCGTCTCCTATAAGAGCTTTTCCAGTTCGTCCACCAGATCTTTGAAGGTTTCCATTGCCATGCGAATCGGCTCAGGACTTGACATATCAACCCCTGCAATTTTCAGCAGCTCGACAGGGTAGTTGGAGGAGCCGCTCTTTAAGAACTCAATATAATCTTTGCGCGCAGGTTCGCCTTCGGTCAGAATTCTCTTGGAAATCGCCGTTGCAGCCGAATAGCCCGTCGCATACTGATAAACATAGAAGCCTCTGTAAAAATGCGGAATTCTTGCCCATTCATAACGGATATATTCGTCCTCCGAAAGAGCAGGGCCGAAATACTTCTTATTCAGATCGTCATAAACATCGCAAAGCAACTTGGCAGTCAGTACGCCGCCATTTTCGATTTCCTTATGCGTGAGCATTTCGAACTCGGCAAACATCGTCTGACGGAAAAGGGTCGTGCGGAATTCTTCGATATAGTAGTTGATTAAATATTTGCGCATTTCCGCGTCGGTTTCTTTCGCCAAAAGATGCTGCATCAGCAGGGACTCGTTTACGGTTGAAGCGACTTCCGCAGTGAAAATGGAGTGGTCGCCGTAAGCAAACGGCTGGGTTTTGCGCGTATAGAAGGAGTGCATGGAGTGACCCATCTCATGCACAATCGTGAAGACATCCTTCAGCGTATTCGTGTAGTTCAGCAAAATATACGGCTTGCTGTCGTAAGAGCCGAAGCTGTAAGCACCGCTGGTTTTGCCCTGATTTTCATAAACATCAATCCAGCCTTCCTTTGTGCCTTTATCGACCTGCGCCAGATATTCTGTTCCGAGCGGGGCAAGGCCCTCCTGCATCATTTTCAAAGCCTCTTCATACGGAATTTCCTTCTTTGGAAGCTGCACGAGCGGAACATATACATCGTACATTTTCAGCTCATCCACGCCGAGAACCTTTTTCCGAAGCACAATGTAGCGGTGAAGAACCGGAAGGTATTCGTTTACGACAGCAATCAGATTGTCGTAGACTTCTTCAGGAATATTGCCGGAAGAAAGAGCAGCCTGACGCGCCGAATCATATTTACGAATTCGGGCGGAAACGGCGTCGTTTTTCGTATTATAGTTGTAAGTCGTCGCAATCGTATTGATGAAAGCCTTGTATGCCTCGTACATATTGGTAAATGCAGCTTTTCTGAGGCCGCGGTCGTGACTTTCCATAAATGTAATGTAATTACCGTGCGTAAGGTTTACCGTATCTCCCTCCTCGTCAACTACGGTTCCGAAGGTCAAATCGGCGTTGTTGAGCATCTTAAAAATGTCATTGGTCGCTCCGGTTACCTCGCTGAGCTGCGCTAAAATATTTTCTTCCGCAGTCGAAAGCACATGCTTCTTTTCACGGAGCGCATCTTCGAGCGCAAAACGGTAAAGTTCCAGTTTCGGATTTTCGTCGATAAAACGCAGGATTTTTTCTTCGTCTGCCGCTAAAAGCTCCGGAGCGAAGAAGGACATTGCCGCCGAAACCTTAGCAATCGCGCTTCCGCATTTATCGTCCATCGACTGATACTTATCAACGCGGTTATCTTCATCCTTTTTCATCGCCGCATAGACAAAAGCGTGCTCCAGCTTTCTCCAGATTTTATCTTTTTCGTCGAGGGCTTCAAAAAGAATGTCGGAAGAGTCTGTCACTTTTCCTTGAAACCTTGTAAACTTTTCGGCTGCCGA
>CABQMM010000013.1 GCA_902465215.1 uncultured Bacillota bacterium | reverse complement strand
GAATTCCATCGAAGCATTTTCAACGCCCTCCGTAGAAAGCGCATATTTCTTTAATTCATTATAGTGTGTTGTTGCAATCGTATGCGCGCCCTGCGCAGCAAGTCGTTCCAGAATCGCAATGGCAAGCGCCGCACCTTCGGTCGGGTCCGTTCCCGCTCCGAGCTCGTCCAGCAGCACGAGCGTGCCGCTTCCAGCTTTTTCAACCAGATAAACCGTGTTTTTCATATGCGAGGAAAAGGTACTCAGGCTTTGCTCGATGCTTTGCTCATCGCCGATATCCGCGAAGATCTCCCGATAAATCGGAAGGCTGCTCGTGGAAGCTGCCGGAATATGCAGCCCGCTCTGCGCCATCATCGCCAAAAGTCCCGCGGTTTTCAGCGTAACAGTCTTTCCTCCCGTGTTCGGTCCGGTAATGACAAGCGTCTGATACTCTTTTCCGATGGAAAGATTTATCGGAACGACTTTTTTCGGATCAATCAGCGGATGTCTGGCAAGCCTCAAGTCAAGGTAACCTTCCTCGTTGATGCTCGGCTCTTCCGCCTGCATTTTGCATGAAAGCTTTCCCTTTGCAAAGATAATGTCCAGTTCAATCAAAATCTTCTGGTTATTGATTAAATCATGGAAATGTTCTGCTACGGCAGAGGACAGTTCCGCCAGAATTCTCTCGATTTCTGCCTTTTCCGCCAGCTCGAGCTCACGCAGTTCATTGTTCAGGTTGACAATTACCTGTGGCTCTATGAAAATCGTCGCGCCACTCGATGACTGGTCATGTATGATACCCGGCATTTTCGCCCTGTGTTCAGCTTTTACCGGAACAACATATCTGCCATCGCGCATCGTAACAATTGCGTCTTGTAAAAATGTTTTATTATCCGAAGAATTCAGGATATGATTCATCTTGCTGCGAATCGCCTCGTTCTGACGGGCAATGCTTCTTCGGATGTTCCTCAGCTCCGGCGAAGCGCTGTCTGCCATCTCATCCTCGGATAAAATGCTGCGGTCAATCCGCTCCGCCAGTTTCGGGAAAGCAACCAGCACTTCGGACATGCCCATGATGATGGGCAGATACTCGAGGTCGCTTTTTAAAAAGGTGATTACATTCCCTGTAACTTTCATGTTGTATAAGATCTGAAGCAGCTGGCGCATCGTCAGCGTTCCGCCTTTTCTCGCGAAGTGAAGCGCGCTGTTGATGTCATAGATTTCTCCCAGCGGAAGCGCTCCTTTCTTCACGATGACGGTAACCGCTTCACTCGTCTCCGCAAGTCCCTCGCGAATCCGGTGGATTTCCGTTTCCGGCAGAAGAGCGGCAAGCCGCTCTTTTGCCATCTGTGAATTTGCCTGTGCTTTCAGCATCTCGATAATCTTATTGTACTCTAAAACTTTCAGTCCTTTTTTATTCATGGATTCCTCTGTAATTTTTCGAGTTCATTTTTCAGCTGAACATTCTCCATCTGCAAATCGAAATAGGAATTTTCGAACTCTGTGCATTTGGCTTCCAGCCTGCGGTACTTTTCTTCGCTTTCTTTTCGTTCATCTGCGGATTTTGCCGCCTCATCCTTGTACTGCATAAAGCTTTTTTTCGCTTCATCCCACATCTGCATATAGTGCTGCGAGTCTTTTTCCATCTGTGCTTTCGCAGCCTCAAGCTCCGCAATTTTTTCCTTCGCTTCGAAAAGTTCATCCGCAACATTGACAGCCGCTAAAACCGCAAGGGAGCCCTGTGCGCCGCCTGCAAAGAATCTTGCTATTTCCCGCATTTTCGCATCGACATAGGCAGCAATCTCAACAATCGTCTGCTCGTCTCGTTCTCCGGATATCGTATAGTCCTGTCCGTAAATCCGAACGCCAACTTTTCTGTCTTCCATCCTGTTCCTCCCGTTTTCTGCTCTGCTGCCTTCTTGCGCACTTTTTACGCATTTTCCGAGAAAAATTACATTTCTCTCAGGTTGATGTTCAGCTTTTCTTTCAAAGCGTCCAGTACCTTAGCGTGTGCTGCCTGTACATCTTCGTCAGTCAATGTTCTGTCTGCGTGTCTGTATGTCAGTGTAAACGCAACGCTCTTCTTGCCCGGACCCACCTGAACTCCTCTGTATATATCAAATAACTTAATCGCAGTTAAAATTTCTGCTCCTGCGCCCCAGATTACCTTTTCGATTTCACCGACTGTCATCGCTTCATCGACAACCAGTGCGATGTCTCTTGTCATTGCCGGGTATTTCGGGAGCGGCTTGTATTGTTTTACGGTATCGGAAAGCTCTACCAAAGTTCCGAAGAACAGTTCCGCACAGTAAGCGCGCGTGCCGATTCCGTACTTCTCGGCTGCATCCGGGTGAACTTCACCCATGATTCCGATTTCCACTTCTTCCTCTGCAGGACCGTTTTCCAGTTCCGCCATGTGACGAGCAATAATTCTTGCACATCTGCCCGGATGATATACGCCGTATTCGCTTTCAGCCACAAATTCGAGGTCTCTGATTCCGAGCTTGTAAAGAAGTTCTTCAATCATTCCTTTCAGCGTGAAGAAATCTTCGTCTTTTCCATAAAGTCCGATGGAAAGGTTATCGCTTTCAAACGGCAGACCGAGCTGGTTTGCCATGAAAGTGTTGCCGATTTCATACGCTCTCATACTTTCAAGGTTTCTGGAGTAATTTCTTCCCATAACTTCCAACATCTGCGGCGTGAGAATTGTACGCATAACCGAAGTATCTTCGCCGAGAGGATTCAAAATCTTAACAAAGGCTCTTTCCCAAGAATCTTCTTCAATGCCGATATTATCCACACCCTTCGGGCTTACGAATGAATAAGTCTGGATTTCGTTTGCCCCCATCGCGCAGAGTACATCTCTGGCAAGATCCTTGATATCTCTGTCATAGGACTGACTTGCTTCGTTGTTTCCTTTTGGAATTGTAACCGGAAGATTATCGTATCCGTAAAGTCTTGCAACTTCTTCCACAATATCTTCTTCGATTTCGATATCCTGTCTTACAGTCGGCGCCGTTACATACATATCGTCGCCTTCCCCTTCGACTTTCATTTCAAGGCTTTCTAAGTATCCGACCATCTGCTCTCTGGAGATTTCAATTCCGAGAACATGGTTAATTCTGGATACTCTTGCGTGAACGGTCTTTGCTTCTGCTTTATCCGGATAAATATCCACGCTTCCGCCTACTACCGTTCCTGCGCCGATGAGTTCAATCAGTCTGCATACTCTGTCTGCAGCCGCTTCGCAAAGGTTCGGGTCAATGCCTTTTTCATATCTTCCGGAAGCCTCTGTTCTGAGCGTAAGTCTCTTAGATGTCGTTCTTACGCTGTTTGCATCGAAGTTCGCGGATTCAATTACGATTGTCTTCGTATCTGCGGTAATTTCGGAATTCAATCCGCCCATGACGCCTGCAACCGCTACCGGATTCTTCGCGTCGTTAATCATCAGCATTCTGTCGTCAAGCGTTCTTTCGTTTCCGTCCAGCGTAACAAACTTTTCGCCTTCGGTTGCTGTATCAACAATAATCTTATGGCCTTCAAGACTTTCTATGTCAAAAGCGTGCATCGGCTGACCGTATTCGAGCATTACAAAGTTCGTAATGTCAACGATGTTGTTAATCGGTCTCATTCCTGCATGAATCAATCTTCTCTGCAGCCACCAAGGAGAATCCTCAACCTTGACATCCTTTACGATTCTTGCAACATATCTTTTGCAAAGCGGTGATTTTACCTCAACGCTGATATAGTCTGCGGCATTTCCTTCTTCGTGCTCGCACACCGTTTCCGGATAGCCAAGCTTCGTTCCGAATGTTGCTGCAGCTTCTCTTGCCATACCAATCATGGAAAGACAGTCCGGCCGGTTCGGCGTGATTTCGAAATCGATAATCGCATCCTTAAGCTCCATCGTCTCCGCAAAATCCGTTCCCAACGGATATTCTTTCTCAAGAATCCAGATTCCGTCTCTCTGATTTACCGGCACAACCTTATCCTCAAAGCCAAGTTCGCCGAAGGAACAAAGCATACCGTTTGATTCCACCCCTCTGAGCTTGCCTTTCGTGATTTCCGTACCGTCTTCCTGCTTCGGCTGTCCGTGAATCGGTCCCGGGATTCTGCTTCCGTCAAGCGCTACCGGAACATAAGCGCCTTCAAAAACATTCGGCGCTCCCGTTACAATCTGAACAGGCTCTGCTTCTCCAATATCGAGCTGGCATACAACGAGCTTATCAGCATCCGGGTGTTTCTCAATCTTTACAATCTTGCCCACTACGACCTTGGACATTTTTCCTGCCATTTCCAACGTTTCAAGATTGGAGCCGGACATAATCATGCGGTCGCAGAATTCTTCGGGGCTTACATTAACTTCTGTATAATCTTTTAACCATTCTAATGATACAATCATTTTTTTCCTCCTATCAGGCACATCTAAATCGAAATTTTGTTACTTGAACTGTTCAATGAATCTCATGTCGTTTTCATAGAGAAGTCTGATGTCATCTATGCCGTACTTGAGCATAGCGATTCTCTCAACGCCCATGCCGAATGCGAAGCCGGTGTATTTTTCTGTATCCACACCGCCAACCTTAAGTACATTCGGGTGAACCATTCCGCATCCCAAAATTTCAATCCAGCCGCTTCCCTTGCATACTCTGCAGCCCTTGCCGCCGCATTTGAAGCAGGAAACATCCATTTCCGCCGACGGTTCGGTGAACGGGAAGTGATGAGGTCTGAATTTCGTTCTTACTTCCGAGCCGAACATCTGTTTGGCGAAGCTGTCAAGCACGCCTTTCAGGTCTGCCATCGTGATTCCTTCGTCAACAACAAGTCCCTCTACCTGATGGAACATCGGAGAGTGTGTTGCGTCCGGCGTATCGCAGCGGAAGCATCTTCCCGGTGCGAACACACGAATCGGAGGCTTCTGATTCAGAAGCGTTCTCACCTGTACCGGTGAAGTCTGCGTTCTGAGCAAAATCTCATCATTGATGTAGAAAGTATCCGTCCAGTCTCTTGCCGGGTGGTTCGGGCCTGCGTTCAAAGCATCGAAGTTATTGAACACAGTCTCCACTTCCGGTCCTTCGGAAAGGGAAAATCCCATGGACTTGAATACTCTGGAGATTTCTTCAATCGTAATCGTAATCGGGTGCTTGGTACCTAAATGCGGAACTTTGCCCGGTTCGGTTACATCTATCTTTTCAATTTTAAACTTAGCTTCCTTTGCCTTGTTCTTGAGCTGTTCAAAAGAAGCTTCGAGCATTTTTTCAATTTCACTGCGGACTTGGTTTGCCGCCATACCGAATTCTTTTCTTTCTTCCGGATCCATCTTTCCCATGGATTTCAGCATTTCCGTCAGTTCGCCTTTCTTGCCGAGAACCTTGATTCTTACATCCTCAGCATCCTGAACAGAATCGATTGCTTTCAGTCTTTCTCTGGAACTTTCGAGGATCTTTTCAAGTCTTGCTTTTCTTTCTTCCATCTTTTCTAAAAATAAATCTTGCATATTTCTAACCTTTCTTACCTCTCACTGCTTCGTACATCAGAATCCCCGCCGCCACAGAGGCATTCAGCGATTCGATATTTCCCTGCATTGGTATTTTTATTTTCAAATCTGAGCTTTCCATAAGTTCTGCCGAAATCCCGTTGCCCTCGTTTCCGATTATGAGCGCGATGTCCTTCGTCAAGTCCTCATCGAAATAGTAACGATCCGTATCGAAGCAGGTCGCTACCAGTTTTTTGCCGGCTGCCCTGGAAAATTCCACAAGCTCTGAATTGGAGTCCATGAAAACAACCGGCATTCTAAAGAGTGAACCGGTCGCCGCCCTTACTGTCTTAGGTGAAAACACATCTGCCGTTCCCTTCATGACGATTGCAAGCCGATAACCTGCCGCGTCCGCCGTCCTGAGAATCGTTCCGATGTTTCCCGGGTCCTGCAGCCTGTCCAAAACGACAAAATTTGAACCCTGCTCGCCTGCGAACATATCTTTAGAAATTTCAGGTTTTTTCACGATTGCCAGGATTCCCTGACTTGTCTCTGTCTGCGCCAGCCTGTCGAACAGTTTTTCTTCTAAAACAAAGGTTTTGTCTAAAAGTTCCTGCGGGATTTTCGGATAGCCTCTTCTGCAAATCAAGGCTTCGACCTCTACTCCTGTTTTCAGTGCCTCCGCAATCAGATTTTCGCCCTCGATGATATATTCTGAAAATCTATCCCGGTATTTTTTCAGCGCAAGCTGTTCGCAGAGTTTAAATATTCTGTTGTCTTTCGATGTAATTTCCCTCATAAACAGCCTTTCGCCTTTTACAATAAAATTCACAAAAGCCGGTTTTCACCGGCTTGTTTGCTCTTTAAAGAAAACTCGGAATCTCGAACCTTGAAGTTCCTTCTTCCTTTTCTTCTTTTTCGAGGATGTCCTGAAGCGTAACTTCTTTTCCCTCTATACCTTCGACACTGCCGAAAACATCCCTGTGGTTTCCACCGGAAGTTCCGTTCAGTCCCATGCTCTTCTCGCCGCTTTCCTTCTTTTCGCCGTCAACCGGTTCCGAATGTTTGCCCGGAAGTTCCAGACCTTCATCAAATCCCGTCGCGATAACCGTAATCGCAATTTCATTTTCCATTGCTTCGTCCACCGCCGCTCCGAAAATGAGGATGCAATCTCTGTCTGCCTGTTCCTCAACTAAATTTGCGATTTCACTTACTTCAAGCATTCCAAGGTCATATCCGCCTGCAACATACAGCAAGATTGCTTTCGCTCCTTGAATAGTCGTCTCTAAGAGCGGACTTTCAATTGCCGCCTTAACGGCATCCTGTGCTCGGTTTTCACCTGTCCCGCGGCCAACACCCATATGTGCAACACCTCTGTCTGTCATTACGGACTTAACATCGGCGAAATCAACATTGATAAGCGCGTAATCGGAAATCAGGTCAGAAATTCCCTGAACACCCTGTTTCAAAACATTATCCGCCATTTCAAATGCCTGCACCATCGTTGTATTCTTCTGGCTGTTGTCAATGAGCTTGTCATTTGGAACAATTACCAATGAATCTACATATTTTTTCAGGAAGTTGACGCCCAGTTCCGCCTGTTTTCTTCTCTTCGCTCCTTCAAAGGTGAATGGCTTGGTTACAACGCCCACCGTAAGTATTCCCATGTCTTTTGCGGCCTTTGCAATAATCGGAGCTGCGCCCGTTCCGGTGCCGCCGCCCATGCCTGCCGTAATAAATACCATGTCTGCTCCATCAAGAAGCGCCGTAATTTCATCCAGCGTTTCCTCCGCAGCCTTCTGTCCAACCTCAGGATTAGCTCCCGCGCCAAGCCCTCTGGTCAGCTTTTCTCCTATCTGCACCTTTGTTTCCGCTAAACAGCGGTTCAAAGCCTGTCTATCTGTATTAACAGCAATAAAGTCCACACCCTTGAGTTCAGCTTCAACCATGCGGTTGACTGCGTTGCAGCCGCCGCCGCCGACTCCGATGACTTTTATTACTGCAGCTTTTTCCATATTTGTCTCAAACTGTAGCATTATCGTCTGTACCTCCTCAAAGAATCCCAATTATATTTTATTGTATCATATATTTAATGGCATTGCACCCTTTTTCCTAATTTTTTAACTGTTTTTTTCGCTGAAATCAGTCAATTTTCGGGGTGAAGGAGACATTGTTGTCACCGCTGATTTTGATAGTTCCTCTTTCGATTTTCCTGTCAAAAAGTTCTTCGACCACAATCTGCAGTTTTCCGTCTTTTACTGCCTGCGTAATATGCTCCGGTGTACCTGCGCAGACCAGATTATCCAACACATATGCATCAATTCCACTCTTGGAAATTGAAAGCTTCTTAAAATACATATTGCCGCGCTCCGCCGCCTGAAGAAGCTCCAGGGCCTGACGGAAACGCACTTTTTCTTCCACCTCGACGATTTTTCCGACTTCAAGCTTGCTTATCGTCAAGCCGCTCATCACCGTAACCTTAGGGTCTACCTCCGTTTTTCGAAGGACCGTGCCCGCAGAGTCAATCACAACATATCTCTCGCCGTAAACAATCGCACCGATCTGCTTTCGTTCAACCAGTTCAATTGCAACAGTATGCGGAAGCACACGCCTTACTTTCACATCAGACATATACGCATCCTTTTCCAGTCTTGCTTTAATGTCCGCGCAGTCCGTCCCCCAAAAAATATTTCCTCCTGTTTTACAGTTTCCCATGGTCAGGATTTCTTCTTCAAGGTAATAACTGTTTCCATCTACCGTAAACTGCTCTACGGTAAAAAGCGGCGAATTCAAAAAGAGGAAAACCGCCGCCAAAATTGCAATTCCAATACCCAGCTTAAGAAACGGGTTCATATGTTTTTTTCTTCTCTTCGTACTTTTTTCTTTCAATCAGTCCACCCAGGCTTCGAATGCCTTCTTCAAAATCCTCATACCCTCTGGATATATGCTCAATCTGTTTTATTTCACTTCTCCCCTGCGCCATCAATGCTGCCATTGCCAAAGCAGCACCACCACGCAGATCGTAGGCCTCAACCTCTGCTCCGCGCAAAGGGGTTATCCCTTTTATTATAGCATTTTTTCCGCAGATTTCAATATTTGCGCCCATTTTAATCAGTTCTTTTTTATGCGTAAAACGGCTCTCAAAGATTTCCTCGCGAATCGTCGTCAGTCCTTTCGCTGCTGTAGCCAGCGTCAGGAGCTGCGGCTGGCAGTCCGTAGGAAACCCCGGATACGGCTCGGTCACCACGAAGCCTGCTCCGTTCAAATTCCGCGGCGCGCTGACTTCTACCACATCGCAGGATGCGCGAATCCGCGCTCCCATCCGTTCAAGAACTGTAAATACCGATTTCATCAGCTCGGGCCTGATATTGCGGAAAGCTGCTTTTCCGCCTGTTCCCAGAACTGCCATCATGTAAGTTGCTGCCTCAATCCGATCCTCCATGATGAAATACATTACATCCGCACGATGCGCAAAGGCACCGCCCTGAATGAAAATCGTATCGGTTCCTGCCCCATGCACCTGAAATCCGCAGGTCTTTAAAAATTCCGCAAAGTCCGCAATCTCCGGTTCCGTCGCGCAGTTTTTGATTATTGTATCTTTCTTTCCCCCAAGCGCAGCCATAATCAGGTTTTCCGTCGCTCCGACACTCGGATAAGGAAGCGTGATTTCGCCTCCACAGCAGGTTCCACTGCACCGAATTGTCCCATCCTCGTCGGACACCTGAAATCCCAGTTCTTCCAGACCGTTTATATGTATATCAATCGGGCGTTTTCCAATTCTGCAGCCGCCCGGTCTGTGTATCGTTGCCTCTCCGCAGCGCGTCAGCAGACTTCCAAGCAAAAACACCGATGAACGAATTTCCTGCATTTTTTCCTTAGAAACCGTACATTCCGATAGATTCCGGCTGTCGACGACCAGACACTCGTCTTCCCAGTGCGTGTGTGCTCCAAGGGAGTGCAAAATGTCCAGCATCGCAAAAACATCTCCGATTTTCGGGCAGTCGTAAAGCTCATATACGCCTGCTTTGCAAAGCGTTGCCGCCAAAATAGGAAGCGCTGCATTTTTTGCGCCCTTCACCCTGTATTCACCTCGCAGGGGGACGCCTCCGTCTATCTGATAACTTTCCAAAAAAATACACCTCCCAACTATACTGTTTATAGTATGTGGGAAGTGTCGTTTGGGTTACAATGTCCTCATAACCTCGTCGTATATAATATCCAGAGCCTTCATCGGTGCGCAGGCTTTCGCCGCCCGCCCCATTTTCTCTGCAATTTCCGGATTATTTTTCAAATGCATAACCTCTTCAATCAAACATTCCGAGGTCAAATCCTTTTCTTCCAGCAAAATTGCGCCGCCTCTGTCAGCAACCGCTTTCGCATTGTAATACTGGTGATTTCCCGTCACGTTCGGAGACGGAATCAGAATGCACGCTCTGCCGCAGACGGTGGTCTCCGCCACGGAAAGCGCGCCCGCACGGCTTATGATGAGGTCACTTGCCGCCAAATAGTTTTCCATATCGTCAATGTAATCCTTAATCAGAATATTGTCTTTCAGCGTGATGCCCTTTGTCTCCGCCTTTTCGAGAATGCTGTCATAGTACCATTTGCCTGTGCCGAAGACCATCCGCATTTTTTCATGTCCGTTCACCGCTTCCATCAAGTCAAAAGCGACTTCGTTTATCTTCTCCGCTCCGAGACTGCCGCCAAAGGAAAATACGATGAAGTCTTCCTGTGGGAATCCCAGCTTTTCTCTTGCCTTTTCCTTGCTCAGTGAGAAAAAGCTTTTACGCACGGGATTGCCTGCTTCGACCATCTTCTCCGGTTCTTTAAAGTATTTTGCCGCATCCGCAAATCCAAGAAAAACCTTGTTCACATATTTTTCGAGGGTGCGGTTTGCAAGGCCCGGGAAGGCGTTTTGTTCGTGCAGGAAAGTCTTCGCGCCGAAGCGTTTTCCTGCTAAAATAACCGGAAAACACACATAGCCGCCCGTGCCGATTACGACATCCGGTCTGAATTTCCGCATGACGCGTCCTGCTTCCAGAATACCTTTCGTCACCCTGGCTCCGGTTTTAATCAGCTGCCACGGATTCGATTTATCCAGCCACCGCGCATCCACTAATTCCAAGGGATATCCGGTTTTCGGAACGACATCCTTTTCAATGCCTTCCTCATTTCCGACATAAAGGATTTCCGTCGTTTCATCCATATCTTTAAATTTGTCCGCAATCGCAAGCGCCGGATAAATATGTCCGCCTGTGCCGCCGCCCGTTACTATCACACGCATAAAAACTCCTAAAAAATCATAAATTACAATTTGCGTTAGTTTCTGTTAAAGTTATATTTTTGAAGATTTTGATATATTGATTAAAATTCCCATCGCCGCCATAAAAATCAGCAATGCATTTCCGCCGTAGCTGATAAACGGCAGAATAATGCCTGTCGGAGGCATACAGGAAGTAACAACCGCAATGTTGATGACAACCTGGATTCCGACCATCATGATAATGCCCGAAGCCAGCATCATGCCTGTGTAATCCGCCGCATTCATCGCCACATGACAGCCTCTCCAGACCAGCAGAAGATAAACGAGCACGAGGCAGAAAATGCCGACGAAGCCGAGTTCCTCGCCGATAATCGCTAAAATAAAGTCGTTTTGCGCCATCGGCAGATAGAGGTTTTTCTGAACGCTGTTTCCAAGCCCCAGGCCTGTCAGTCCGCCGGTTCCCAGTGCAAGCAGTGACTGCACGACCTGCCATCCGTTTCCGAGCGCGTCCGCAAACGGGTCTAAAAAGCTGGTAAAACGGTTGTAGCGGTAGCCGTCCTTATCAAGAAAGATAAAAGCCCAGCCTGCAACGCCCGCAGCACCTACAAGAATACCGACATGTCTCCATTTAATTCCCGCAACTAAAAGCATTCCGCCTGCGATTAAAACGATGGTAAATGCGGTCGACATATTCGGCTGCATCATAATCAGCCCGCCGTAAACGCCTGCCACGCCGACTACGGGCATGACACCCTTCCAGAAGTTCGTACTCCATTTCGGATGCCTGGAATAAAAGCCGGTCGTGAACAGAATCATGCCGACCTTCGCGAGTTCGCCCGGCATAATCGTAATCGGACCGACCTGAATCCATCGCACAGAGCCGTAGGCCTCTGAGCCCAGCGAAGTCAGAACCAGAACGAGCAGTATCGCGCAGATGCTCGGAACAATGATCCACAGCCGCACCCAGACATGGTAATCAATTTTGGCGCAAAACCACATCGCAATTGTGCTGACCGCCAGCCATATAATCTGTCTTTTTAAGTAATAGTAAGGGTTGTAATAGTTTTGTCCCGACGGATAATAGCTCGCGCTGAAAATCATAATCGTGCCGAAAATGACCAGAATCGCCACTAAAACCGCAATCGACAAATCCCCCGGTTTTCTTTTTGTTCGGATTTGCAAAATCTGCTTCATATACCAAGCCTCTTTACGCAGTCTTTAAAGTGTTTGCCGCGCTGTTCAAAATTGTCATACATATCCCAGCTTGCGCATGCCGGAGAAAGCAGCACCGTATCGCCCGGCTGCGCCAGTTCAAATGCCTTTTTCACGCATTCGTCCATGTCTTTGCCGAAGGAGTAGTCGTGATAGCCCAGTCTGTCTGCTGTT
>CABQMM010000012.1 GCA_902465215.1 uncultured Bacillota bacterium | reverse complement strand
TTACAGACTCGCTTCTGGCAGTTATCGTTTTGGCAATTTGGACGTACTTTGCCACAAAACACATAAAAGCCGGCTTTGAATTGAAAGGAAGTCGGAACGGAGAGAAACAGGCAGTCTTAGAAATAAAAACAAATTACAGCGGAAAACTGCCAATCGGTCTGAAGCTCAAGATACAAAGCGAAAACTTATTGACAGGTCAGATGTGCGAAATGGCGCTCGGATTGCAGGCGGAAAAGAAAGATAAATGGACGCTTGAGTTTAAAAGCAGTCATGCGGGAAAGCTTCAGGTAATGATTGAGGCAGTCTATGTGACGGATCTTTTGGGATTGTTCTGTTTTCACCTCAAAGGAGTGGAAAGACAAATGCTTACCTGCCTTTTGCTTCCTCAGGCAGCAGAGCCTCCGCAAATGCCGGAAGTATTCTATCAATACGCAGAAAGCAGTGACACCTATGCCGAGAACCGGCTGGGAGCGGATCAAAGCCAGACCTACGAATTGCGGGATTATCGCAGCGGAGACAACTTCCGTGCGATTCATTGGAAATTGAGCAGCAGAAATGAAAGCTGGATTGTCCGCGAGGGAAGCTGCCCGATTGATTATCGTCTGCTGCTGCTTCTTGAAAACAGTTATGAAATCGAGGAAGCGGGCGAAAAAGCTGAGACGGCGATTGAACATGCCTGTGCATGCATAATTGCCTTGTCGGAGGATTTGACAGACAAAGGGATTGTACATCATATCGGCTGGTGGGATAAAAAAACACAAAGCGTGTGCACGGTGGAAATTCAGTCTGCGGAAGATTTGCTGCTTTCTCTGGGAGAAATACTCGCAGCAACCTTAGAAGAACGTAAGAGGACGATATGGGAGCGATTTCAGGATACATGCGAAGAAAATCGCTTTGCACAAATTATAGTAATTGATGATGAAACAGCGAAAAACCACAGTCTATAAAAAAGAAAACACGCCGTTAAAATGGGTAAACCGGGAAGAGAATACATGGTTTTCGGATGGGCCGGCCGCTTATATTTTTGCGGCAGGCTGTGCGACTGTATGGATGATGAGCGTTTTGGAGGTAGCATGCGGCAGCCTGCAAAGGGTTTTTCAGGCACGCAGCTTTGGCGAAATCCTGAACCTGTTCATGGAGCACCGAGAGAGCTATTTGTCGGTGATACATAAGGTATATGCACAGACAGGGGGTGCATTTCTTACCGTCGTGACATTTGCCTTGGCGGGAGGATTTGCAGCGTTTTGCTTTTTACTTGCTTTGCGCCGGGGCGGAATGACCTTTTTTACGGTATTTGCGGCATTTGCGATTGTGCCGGTGGCTTTGCAGCTTTGGTTGCCTTCGGAATCTGTACGAATGACCGGACTGTATTTCCTTCTCATAGCGGTGATATGCGTTATGAGAGGGTTCGGGAGAGATTACAAAAGAGGAATCGGCTTTCTATGTATTCTGCTGATGTCAGGAGCATTACTTGGCATCGCATTCGGCACGCAAAACGCAGCAGAGGGAATTGAAGAGCTGAGAAGCAGAATCGAAACACAAAAGGAAGAATGGCTTTACGGCGGCCGTGAAAGCGGCATGAGCTTTTGAAGCTTTTACGAAGATAAATCAGCGGAAAAAGATACGCAGACCGTGCTTCGGGTGACAATGAGCAGTCCGAGGGCGTACTACCTTAGAGGATATACAGGAAATCTTTATACAAAGGACGGGTGGAAACAGGCAGTAAGTGCTCTCACGCAGGAAGAGAAAGAAACTGCCGAGGAAAACACGCTGTTCTATCAGCTTAAAGAAAAGGGGTTCAGCCCTCAAACCATGCTCGCGGCTTCATACCGAGCTTCGGGCTTAAATTCCGCGGACGATGAGCAGAAAAATGTTATCCAAGTCCTGAATATCGGCGCGAGCCGCAGATATTTATACCTTCCTTACGAAGCGGAAAAAATCGAAGCGAGCGGAAGAACACTGATTGGCGGAGGCCTGCTTCCGGACAAAAAAAGCGCAGAACGCTATGCAGTAACGACAATGCCTTATGCGATAGAGCGGTACGGCGACATTCTTGACGGACTTTCAGCCGGCAGCGAGCAAGTACAAAACTACCGGCAGGCGGAGTCGAATTACAGGGACTATGTATTGCAGTTCGACATGCAAATTCCGGACGAATGCTATCAGGCAGTCGCAGAATTTTTTCTTTCATCCGAAGAGATTAAGACAAGCGGTGAGGCAAAGACTGCAATTCTAAAGCAGCTCAGCCGTTTGCAGTATGACGAGACGGTCACCGACAGGACAGACGACGATTTTGTGGAATCTTTTCTGAAGAGGGGATCCGGGTATGATAAACATTTTGCTGCCGCTGCCGTAATGGCATTTCGCTATTACGGAATTCCGGCAAGATTCACGGAGGGCTACCTGATTACACCGGATATGGCGGCCGGCGCGAAAGCAGGTGAAGAAATTACAGTCACAGCCGCGCAGGCGCACTGCTGGGCAGAATATTACGAAGCCGGAGTCGGCTGGCTTCCGTTTGAAACGACCCCGCCATACATTGGGCTGATGAAAAGCGCAGGAAGCATCGGCATAGAAGAAGATACAAAGACGCAGCCTCAAGAAGAGCAGCAGCCGGATAAAAAGAAAGACGAAGAGCAGGATTCAGCAACAAAGTCGGAAGTCAATTACCAGACACTTGTGCTGTTATGGATTCTGCTGCTGATAATACTGGCGGCCGTGATATGGGCATTGCGGCGGAAACGCAAGAGCGGAAATAAGAAACTTATTTATAGACCGCGCCGGAAGGAGATAAAAAGCACCGATCGCAGAAAAGCAATCATCGCGCTCCTGTATTTTATCAGGAAAAAAGAAGGCAGCTCGCAACCGAGCGTGCAGCGACCCGAAATCGAGGAAATTTATCTGGAGGCGCGTTACAGCACACACGAAATGAGTGAGGAAAAATATCAGAAAGTATTACGCTACTATTATGGTTTGCGAAGAAAACATAGAAAAACGAAATTACAGTCAGGAGGAAAAGATGAAGAAACAAAAGCATTTTAGAAAACGGCGATTGTTTGCGGTGCTGCTTGCGTTGACGCTTGCACTCGGATTGTCAGCAACAGGTTTTGCTGCGGATTTAGTCGAATTCGCATGTGAAAATCCAAATCCGAGCAAGGTTATCAAGTCAGACTGGACAAACTTTCGGGGAAACAGCAATCACAATGCGGTAACCACTAAGCCGGTGCCTACCAAGGCTTCAGATGCGGCACTGTTTTGGGCAACCAAGTCAGGAAGCGGTTATGGCTCACAGGCCGTAGGTTCACCGATACTGGTGGATGGCTACCTTTATTACAATCAGGGCAAAACCATCAATAAGATGGATGCCGTCAGCGGTGAAAAGGTGAAATCCGGAAAGATGGTCAACAACTCGAGCTTCAGCATCGTGCCGCCGACCTATGCGGACGGTAAGATTTTTGTAGGTCTTGCGGGCGGCATTATCCAGGCGTTTGACGCCAAGACGCTGAAGTCCCTGTGGGTCTATACCGATAAGCTCGGCGGACAGCCGAACTGCCCGATTACATACTATGACGGTTATGTATATACGGGCTTTTGGAACTCGGAAACGCGCGATGCCAATTTCGTGTGCGTCAGCGTGAAAGATGAAAATACGAAAAAAACGACGGAAGCCAAAAAAGCAAAGTGGAAATACACCTCAAAAGGTGGATTTTATTGGGCGGGTGCCTATGTATGCAAGGATTTCTTATTGGTAGGTACCGATGACGGGGATGACGCTTATACCGAGCAGACATCAAAACTTCTGTGCCTCAATCCGAAAACCGGAAAGGTTCTGAGCAAGAAAACAGGGCTTAATGCGGACATCCGCAGCAATGTTTCCTATGATAAGGCAACAAATCGCTATTATTTTACCTCAAAGGGAGGAAGCTTTTATTCTGTAAAGGTCTCCAAGAAAGGAAAAATCAGCGGACTGAAAGAATTGAAGCTCGGAGGCATGAGCACCTCCACGCCTGCAATTTACAACGGCAGAGCCTATGTCGGTGTTTCCGGTGAGGGACAATTTGCCAAGTATAACGGACATAACATCACGGTAATCGACTTGAAAAAGTGGAAAATCGCATATCGCGCTTACACGATGGGGTACCCGCAGACCAGCGGACTGGTATACACGGGCGCAAAAGACGGTTATACCTATGTATACTTTTTCGAGAATATGACGCCGGGCAAACTGCGTTATATCAAGGATAAGCCGGGACTTACCGAGGTCGTTGACGGCGTGGTTGAAAACGACGGACGCAAAGACTGGCTTTGTGCTCCGGTTCTGTTCACCCCACAGGGTTCGCAGGCGCAGTACGCAATCTGCAGCCCGATTGTCGATGAATACGGAACCATCTATTTTAAAAACGACTCGGCACAGATGATGGCTCTCGGCAGCAAAATAAAGAAAATCACAGTCAGCAAGATGCCGAAAAAGACAGTCTACAAGGAAGGCCAAACCTTTAATCCGGCAGGCATGAAGGTGGAAGCGGTTCTGACAAACGGAAAACGCATGGATGTCAGTCAGTATGTTCAATATGGGGCGGACCCTTTGACGACGGCGGACAGCGATGTGTTGATATATTATGCAAACCAGATGTACAACGATGAAGAACAGATGGATACCATTTATACAACCGTGGACATCAAGGTAACAAAGAAATAGACAAGGAGGTAACGAATGAAACAAACGAACAGCGATTTCAGCAAAAAACTTTTCTGCATGATGCTGTGCTTATGCATGATATTTTCGCAGATGAGTTTTGCGCTGGCGGATGTGGACGCGGGAGACGGCAGTGAGCCGGGCGAAACACCGAGTGAAGAAAATGTGCATCGCACACACTATCACTATAATGCGGAAACCGGAGAATGCGACGGTGACTGCGTCGTGGGCATCAACCTTGCAGACTTTGCAGGAAAACCCGATGAGTTAAAAGCCAAGTTGAGCGAAAAAAATGGGGTTACGTTGGTGAACCCACGTTATTATATTGATGACTTGGAAGGTTGGAAAACTTTTGTCGAATACATAAATTTGGAAGAAAATGTGCAGAGCACTCTTTATCCAACTACACCGGGAAGCTTTAGAAATTGTACTGTATGGCTGACAAAGGATCTCGACCTCAAAGACTGGGAAGAGCAGGTGCCTGTTGGAAGCTTGCAGCAACTTACAGTCGCAAGCGGAAAACTTCAGAATCCGAAGTTCAATGGATTTTGCGGTACATTTGACGGTAATTCCCACAGCATTACGGGAATCAATATCACGACAAGCAAGGGTAATGCAACCGGATTGTTTGCATTTTCCTATGCAGGCGAATTTAAAAATCTGACGACTGAAGGGAAAATCAGTATCAACGAAGGAACAAGTAATACAAATCCAGGTGGTATCGGCGGGATTATCGGTGCAGCAGCAAATGTAAAGTTTGCGAATCTGGTAAATAGAGTGGCAATTACATCAAAAAATACCGGGATAGGCAGTGCCGTCGGTGGAATTTGCGGAAGTTACTTTGTCACGCAGGTCACCTTTTCGCAGTGCAGGAATGAGGCTGCGCTGCAAGGCATGTCTGATGTCGGAGGCATTGTCGGATATGCAAACATGGCAGGCGCCATGGAATTTAATAGATGTGCAAATACTGGTGAATTGACAACTGATACGAACACCGCGTATGCAGCAGGCGTTCTCGGTAAATTTACTGCAAATTCAACGCGGGATCTTAAAATCAGTGGTTGTTACAATAGCGGCAAAATATCGGCCACAAAGGCGGCTGGACTTTGCGGGTATTTGACAAGTGTGAAAACATTGGATGTGAGTGCATCTTTTAGCAGCGTAAAAGATCTACAGCCTATGTATAATAGCACTGGCAGCAATAAATCAGATGCAAAAACCGTTTTATATGCAAGCAGTGAAGATAAGGTGGAAAAATACTGCACTGCAGTCACAAAGCTTGCAACACGGAAAAATGTTTGGTTAATGAACCAAGTCACGGGAGAAAATGTTTTCATGCTTTCCGGAGAGGCTGGCAGCGAGCAAATCGAATTTGCAGATAAAAATTCGCCGATTATCTCACGAATCACATTGACAGGCTATTCTTCTTCAACACCGATTAAGATTAAGGAGATTAAGAGCAAAGAAGAAGGCAAGTCTGTTGAAATAGTGGATACAGCAGACACAAAAGAATGCTATATAGACAATACTATCACAGCCGAGATCACTCTGACGAATCCGGGAGAGGGCGGAGTTGACGCAACTATTATAAGGCACGCACAGGGTTCTGAGGCATACAATGGAAGCCGAAAGGCATCTACGGCAGACCAAAGCTTGACTCTGACTGTTCCAGTCAGAGAAGAGAACGGCCAAAACCTTGAAGTTAAATTCGGAACGAAGGCACAAGCTGAGGCGGTAGCAAGCTACGAATGGTATGAAAAAGATAAAGAAGCTTCAGAATACAAAATCAGAAACGTGTCAGAACTGCTGGGATTTGCGGAACTTGTAAACAGTGGAAACGATTTTGCAGGTAAGACAATTCTTCTGGAAAATGATATTGACTTGAGCAAGATTTGTGGTGTGGGTATCGGAAACTGGAAACCAATAGGAACCAGCACTAGCCCGTTCAAAGGCACTTTTGACGGACAAAAGCACAAAATAAGCAACCTGTATATTGCATCTGCAAATCCAATGGGACCTCAGGGACTTTTCCTAAGTATTGATGGCGCAGGAATAAAGAATCTGACAGTCAGCGGTTCAATCTCAAACTGCATGGGTTCTGCAGGAATTGCAGCGTCTGCGACTAGTCCCAAGATTGAAAATTGCGTGAATGAGGTTGCAATTGATGTGAAAGCCGGAAACCCACTGCCGGTAGGAGGCATTGTTGGCACGGCGAGCGGAACAGGCTATATTCGCAACTGTGAAAACCATGGGAATTTGAGCGGTGTAATAACCGCCGGGGGTATTGTCGGCACAACAATAAATTCCACTAAGCCGACCAAGGTGAGCATCGAAAATTGTGTAAACAGCGGTGCAATTCATGCAACCGGAGGAGCGGCAGGAGGAATCACGGCAACGTATAGCTATGATGGCAAGGAAAACGGTTTATACCTCTGCAGAAACACCGGGAATGTCACATCAGTCAGCGGAAACGCAGGTGGAATTGCCGCACAGTTTACGGGAAAAAACAGTACGCAGAGTGTGATTGAAAAATGCGAAAATACCGCGACGGTTACCGCAAAGAATTATGCGGGCGGAATTGTCGGATATGTTACAAATACGGCAAATAATGCAAAGGCATATGTAAAAAATTGTGCAAACACCAA
Source organism: uncultured Bacillota bacterium (assembly GCA_902465215.1). GTDB lineage: Bacteria > Bacillota > Clostridia > Peptostreptococcales > Anaerovoracaceae > CAG-238. The sequence goes on along the minus strand of CABQMM010000012.1, from coordinate 5,260 downwards.
CAAGGTTTCATCTGCAAACACGGATACAGCAGGTGGCTTGATAGGAATGTTGGAGATAAAGTTCACAAATAAAAACTACAAGGGTTCGGTAAATGTAGAAAACTCTTTTAGCTATCAAGACGGACAAAAAGCTATTGGTTCAATAACAAACACAAATACGAAAGCAGGTGCTCCTACAGGTGAAATCAATTATAAGCATCTATACTATTTAGATGAGAGCAATCCAAAGGACCTTTCGCAAGGAGACACAGAGCAGACGGCTTTATCAAGCGAAACCTTCCTCGGCTCAGGAATGGTTAAAAAGCTGAATGAAAACGGCAATAGCTTTTGGGGCTGGAATCCACGGAGCACCCAAAATCCAGAAGGATCTTTATACCCGGTATTTAACGGCTTTGAGAAATATCCGGTATGTGAACTAAGATTCATACCATTTACGGATGTTGATGCAGGGAAGTATGATATTGGAATCGAAGGCGGGACTTTGTCACAAGACTCAACCGAATACTACCTTGATTTTGCGGGCCGCCTTACAGGAAAGGCATCGATCGGAAGTAAGGATTCGGAAACAGCGGCAGAGGCGCCGATTGCTGTTTTAGTCTGCAACGGCAAGGCAACGGTATATGAAAATTCAGAGGATCTTACGATTCCACTGGATATTACTGCTGACGCGCAGATTTACTACGGAAGTAAAGAAAATTATAAATCCTTTGTCTATACCGAATGGTATGACGAAACAAAAAATTTATTCATCATTGAAACTGCGGGACAGCTTCAGTCAGTTGCAAAGCTGGTAAGCAGCGGAAAGACCTTTGAGGGAAAAACCCTGAAATTAGGGAACGATATTGACCTTTCGATGGTATGCAGTGCAGAAAAAGGTAGCTGGCAGCCAATTGGTACAACTCAAAATAAATTTGAAGGAACTTTCGACGGCAATGGCAAAACCATCAGTGGTCTGTATATTTCTAATACAGAGGACAAAGAGCCGCAGGGGCTTTTTGGCTATACATACGATGCAACCGTGAAGAACTTTACTATATCAGGCACGGTCATCAACCAAGCTGATGGAATAACCGGCGGCGTTATTGGTGTTGTCAGCGGTACGGCAGCTACTGACAACCGCGACGAGGGTAAAACCGAAATTAGTGACATTGAAGCCAATGTTACGGTAAGCGGAGCCGGAACCTACACAGGCGGAATTGTCGGGTATATAAACTCAAATCACAGTGGAAAATGGGCAGGCACGACAATTGTTGCTCGCAATCTCGACAATAAAGGAGATTGCACTTATACGGGCAGCAGTGCAAGTTCCTATGCAGGGGGCGTTGCAGGTGCCTTAGCATATGGCGATATAAGCGGTAAAGGTATCTTCGCACAATCGCGTAATAGTGGCAGCGTAACGAATACAACCGGAATCGCCGGAGGACTCATTGGAAAATGGGCAAGCCATTATATGTATAGTATGAAGACAACCGGAATCGAGGATGTCTACAATACAGGAAATGTAACTGCAGATAAGGCCGGAGGTGTGATTGGTGAGACTACTATAGAGAATGCATCGAGCTACAAACCTTCACTGAAAAGAGCGATGAATTATGGCTCTGTTAACGGCACAACCCAATCTTACGGTATTGCCGGAAAGCCTGCAAAAGGAAACTGCAACGCAGAGCAGGCATATTATCTTGACAATACCCTTAGCGGTACACCTTCTGAAGAAGAACTTGGAAATGCAGTTTCAGCAGAAATTCTGGCGACAGGCGAAATCTCATTCCTTCTTGACAATGGTGTAAGCAAGAACCGCAGAGGCATTTGGGGTCAGAGTATTGCAGACGGCAGACCGGAATTCTATGATTCAAACACTGCGCCGCTTGTATATAAGCTGACGATAACGATGACTAACGGCAGCCTTACATTGGATGAAACATTGTCAAATTTAAAGATTTGGAGCAGTGCTTCTGAGGAGAATATCACAACATGCTATTTCACTGTTATGTTTGGCACAGCGCAGCCGATTATCAAATGGCAGACCGCAGGAGTGAAGGAGGACTATGTCCTGAATACATTCCATATCTATGATCAGACGCAGACAGAGCTGGCAGCAGTTATCGATGAAGAAAACAGCAGCATTACTGTTACATTACCGCTTGTTTCAAACCTTGAAGCATCCGCAGAGTTCGTAGAAGTACCGAATCTCGGTTCAACGATGAAGCTGATTCTTCGCGGAAACGGCGGAACAATCGGAAGCGAAGAACAAACTGAAATTGAAGCGACTGTCGGCAACAGATTCCAAACGATTACACAGTTAAACACTGCAGCCGGATTCAAAAATGGCAAGTATGAATTCAAAGGCTGGTATTTAGATGAAGAATGTACGAAAGCAATTGACATGAGCAGCAGAATGGTGCCGGAGGACAAAGAACCGCTGCAGATTGATGTATATGCGGGATGGGATACCACTTCTCCGTATTATCAGGTAACTTTAAATGCAAATGGCGGAACCTTTGCAGAAGAACTCGCAGATGAACAGGGCAATCTTGTTTTGGATGTAAAAGATGGTAACTCCCTTGACCTGACTGCGTATAATGAAACCATCATGGCACGCGAAGGCTATACTTTTGTCGGCTGGTTCTTTGATACAGAACAGCACTTGCCATACAGCGATGAAGCAGTGGGCGGTGATATTACTTTGTATGCAGGCTGGAAGGAAAAAGGCACAGTAGCAGTGCCACACAAAACGATTACCTTTGATGCAAACGGGGGATATTTCAATATAAACGGCCAGCAGGTTAAACGCTATTATGCTTATGCAGCAGCGGGAAGCACTGTAACGCTTGAAACTCTGGCAGTACCGGAGGTTGCTAGAGATATGGCTGATGGATATGGCTATCAATTTGCAGGATGGTTTGAAACAGTATCACCACTGGCTCCTGAAAATCCATGGAGTGGATGTGAACAGGTAAATGCAGATATTACGCTTTATGCAAACTGGACGCAGAAATCTTTTGAGGATTATGTTAAAGATCAGCAGGATTCGACCTTCTTCGTTATCAAAGATGTCGAGACCTTGAAGGCATTCAGAGATTATGTAGCAAAATGTAAAGACGAAGGAAAAAGTACAGCAAACGATCGTTTTGCATTAGGCGCAGACCTTGTACTGGAAGATGACTGGACAAGAGGCATAGACGGCTTTGAAGGTATTTTTGACGGAAACGGACATACCGTTACATACGAAGGTGCGAGTGCCCCGATTTTCGAGACCTTAAAAGGTACGGCAAAGAATATAAATATTGCAGGCAACGGCAGCATGAGCGGAGGAATCGCTAATATTCTGGATGGCGGAAGCATCGAGGCCTGCACAATTAAGTCAGGAACAGTATTGAACGGCGGTGACATCGTCGGTGGAATTGTAGGAACAATTCTGAATAATGGGTCTAATGGCAATAAAATTTCAGAATGCCGCATTGAGTCAGGTGTAACCATCAGTGGCGGAAGCTATGTTGGCGGAATTGCCGGACAAGTGAGCGGCAATGGCGATACATTAACCATTGAAAATTGCAGCGTAGGAGCAGCAACAATTAAAGGCTCAGGAAGCAAATCAGCCATGCCGGATGGCAGTGGTGATCCTAACCCTGCGAATGGAAGCGCTGTCGGCGGTCTGGGAGGCATCCTTGGATATGGAGCAGGAAGACTCAGCGACTGTATGTCAGACGCGTTAATTGAAGCAGAAGGCTCAGAAGTTTATGGTATCGGCGGAATTGTAGGCGTAAAGGGAAGCACACAGGGCAAACTTGAAGTTGAACGCTGCGGATTTACCGGGAGTATCAAGGCAGCAATTCGGACGCACATTCGGACTGGGTAAATCTGAATGATGTATATGCAAATGGAACAATTGATATTGCGGAGCATGGTGATCATATTGGCGGTATCATGGGTTCTATGCCAAAGAACTACGAATCACTGGGAACAACTACAATTAGAAATGCCTACTGGAACGGAACAATTGCGAATCCGCAGGGGAAAATGTTTGACACAATTGCAGGAAATGACGGAACCTCCGTGTCGAATGCATATTACTCAGACGAAGATGGATTTTCCAGCAGAGAGGCGGACGCAAAGGGTATGCCATCATCTGCATTCGTCAGCGGTGAAATTGCCTATGAGTTAGACAAAAATCATAATCCACGTGGTACATGGACGCAGGGCGAAAACGGTCCGGAGTTCAATAAAGATGGAGAAGATGGCATTATCTATAAAGTTGAAGTCAAGAAAAATGACCATATGACTTGGGAGAATGAAGACGGAACAATAGACGCAGAAGCAGATATTACGACGACCGTTTCCAGTGACCTCAGCGAGAAGGCGGGTCTTACGGACTGTGACAAGGTATTTGTCAAAGGCGGTGAAAAAGTAAAAATCACTGTAGACGGAATCCCGGCGTCAAAGGTTATAAGCAATAGTGACGGCAGCACTACAACAATAAACTATGAAGTAAGAATTAAAGACACGGAAGATAATGATCTTGCATCCTGCTCCTCTGGCAATTCAAGTGCAGAGATGACGATTGATAAAGACTTATCCGCGTCCGGAACACTCAGCAGCACTTCAACGACAACCGGCGGAAATTCAGGGACCGGCGGAGGAACCGGAGGTGGAAGCGGAAGCGGAGACCAACCGGGACAAGGTGACGGAGACGGAACCGGAGATGGCAAAGGTGATGGACAGCAAGGCGGAGACGGCACCGGCGGTCAGCAGGGTGATGGAAACGGCCAGAGCGGAACCAAAGGGGATAACCCGAATGGTGGCAAAGGAGCCGGCACAGATGTGAAACCGGGCGTATCGACGAAACCAACTTCGGTAACTCCGGTAAACCAGACCACACCACAGGAAATTGCAGAAGAACCAGCGTCTAAACCATCACAGGCGGCTGATGATACGCAGCATTCACAGATTGAAGAGCCGGAAAGCGGCGGCCAGAGTCAGGGCGGCGGCGAACAAGGCACAATCAAGCCTGAGAGCAAAATCTACAAACTGATTAAATCTGTAACCAATACCATTCGCGAGAATCCGGTTGCTTCAGCAGCAATTGCAATTGCGATTGTTGGAATCATCGTGTTCGGTGCATGGAACAGAAAGAGAAAAGAGGATAACTCTGCGAAGAAATAAGCGGTAGTTTGACTTAAATATTCATATGAGAGAGGACAGATTTATGGGTATCCAAAATTACTTGTGGTTTCTCCAAAAACAACTGTGGGATGGATTCGTG
>CABQMM010000011.1 GCA_902465215.1 uncultured Bacillota bacterium | reverse complement strand
TTTCGGAGGAAGATGCAGGGGCGTTTGTGACGATTGCACTCATTATGATTGCGCAGCTTTTGACCGGACTTGGCGTATTCGATGTAATTGCCAAGTTTGCGGGTGCGGGCGTCATCGTTCCGATTACGGGCTTCTCAAATTCGATGGTAGCTCCGGCTTTGGAGTATAAACGCGAAGGACCTGTACTCGGCGTCGGTGCGAAGCTTTTCAGCGTGGCGGGACCTGTGCTGGTCTGCGGCATCAGCGTGGCAACGGTTGTCGGCGTGATTTACCGGATAATTTTAAAGGGATAATAAAGGAAACGGATAGAAAATGGCAAGGAAGAAAATTGGTGCACAGACGGTGCGATTGGAAAAGAAGCCGTACATCATCGGACGGGGAAATGTGGTCGGAAAAAAGGAAGGTGAGGGGCCGCTTGGCGCCTGCTTCGATGAATCGCTTAATGACGATATGTATGGAGAAAAGTCTTGGGAAAAGGCGGAATCAAAAATGCTGCAGAGCGCAATGACGAAGGCGTGTGAGCGGGCGCAGCTTAAAAAAGAGGACATCGACATCATGCTGAGCGGCGACTTAGTAAATCAGATTATGTCCTCTTCCTTTACGGCGCGAAATATGCATATTCCTTTCCTCGGACTGTATGGGGCATGCTCGACGATGACGGAATCTTTATTAATCGGTTCGATGTTAATTGATGGGGAGTTTGCAGGACGGGTGCTTGCGGGCGCCTCCAGCCACTTCTGTACAGCAGAGCGACAGTTTCGAATGCCGGTCGAGCACGGCAACCAAAGACCGCCGTCGGCGCAGTGGACGGCGACGGCGGCAGGTGCAGTTGTCCTGTCCGAAGCACCGCTTGTAAACGCAGCGGTAAACATTCGAGTGACGGACGCGACGGTCGGAAAGGTCATTGACGCGGGAATTAAGGACGCGAACCAGATGGGCGCGGCGATGGCTCCGGCGGCTGTCGATACGCTTCTGAATCATCTGCAGGATACCGGAAGAGACATCGATTACTATGATTTGGTGGTGACCGGGGACCTCGGCTACATCGGCAAAGACATCATGTGCGATCTTTTGGTGGACGCGGGGCTGGATTCCAAGAAGGTTTTCAGCCATTATGATGACTGCGGCACTCTGCTGTTCAGCAAAGATCAGGATGTGCACGGAGGAGGAAGCGGCTGTGGCTGTTCGGCGGCGGTGCTGACCGGAAGCCTGCTGAAAAAAATGGAGCAGGGGCAGTATAAGAGGATTTTGTTAATGTCTACGGGAGCACTGCTCTCCACGGTTTCACCGTTTCAGGGCGAAAGCATACCGGGCATTGCGCATGCGGCTGCATTGGAGGTGGAATGATGGATTATGTATGGGCGTTCGTAATCGGTGGTCTGTTTTGTGTGGCGGGGCAGATTTTGATGGATGCGACGAAGCTGACCGCACCGCGGATTTTGGTAATTTTCGTGCTGACAGGGGTGGTGCTGCAGGCGTTTGACCTTTATCAGCCGATTGTTGATTTGGCGGGAACCGGAGCGACAACGCCGCTTCCGGGATTTGGATATAATCTGGCGAAAGGTGCGATGGAAGGCGCACAGAAAGGGTTTTTAGAGGCGATAACCGGGCCGATTAAAGCGACAGCAGCCGGCGTAGCGGTCGCTATCACCTTCGGCTATCTGGTTTCACTGATTTTCAATCCGAAGTCGCCGAAGAGATAAAAGAGAAAAGTTATGTCAAAAGGTTCCGAAAGGGGCCTTTTCTTTTGGGATAATTCCTGTGAAACGGACAGATTCGTGCAAAAACATTTACAACGGGGCGAAAATATGGTAAATTAATATGATAGGATAGCCATGTCCATGTGCAGGGCAGACTATTCTTAAGGAAAGTGAAAAGAGCAGGAAAATGAAAAAAGCAGCAATCTACATTATGAGATTCGGTCTCAGTTTAATATATGCGGTTCTGAAACTTTTTCCGACGAAGGCAGGTAAGGTGCTGTTTCTGAGCAGGCAGTCAAACACTCTGACGCAGGACTTCAAGATGACACAGGAAGAGCTTAGAGCCGAGCAGCCGGACATCGAAATTGTGACAATCTGTCACAGGCTGGAAGGTGCGGGAAGCGGCGCAGCGGCATTCGCAAAATCCACGCTCCACAGCATGTATCACCTTGCGACATCCTCGGTGTGCGTGCTGGATGCATACTGGCCGGCGGTTTCGATTTTGAAACATAAAAAAAGTCTGACGGTCATCCAGATGTGGCACGCGCTCGGCAAGATTAAGCAGTCGGGCTATCAGACGCTCGGAAAGGCCTCCGGCAGAGGCGAGAAAATCGCAAAACTTATGAAAATGCACGAAGGCTATGATTATATCATTGCGGGCGGCGCTGCATGGAATCCCTTTTACTGCAAGTCCTTCAACACAACCGAGGACAAGCTGGTAAACTGCGGACTTCCGCGCATCGACTACCTGCTTGCAAGTCAGGAAGCAAACCGCCGCGCGGTTTTAGAAAAATACCCGCAGTTTGCGGAAAAAAAGGTCGTGCTGTATGCGCCGACCTTCCGAAAGAATATAGAACTTCGGTGGCAGCCTTTGACGGAAATCGCGGGAGAAAACAGCGAGTTCGTTTTAGTCATCAAAGGACATCCAAATCAGAGAATCGAGCTTGACGAACTGCCGGATAAGGCGGGGATTTACACCTGCCCGGAATTTTCTTCGGCGGAAATTTTGGCGGCATGCGACTATCTGATTACAGACTATTCGGCAATCGCAGTCGAGGGAGCGGTTCTAGACAAGCCGACTTACTATTTCGTTTACGATTATGAAGAATATCGCGAGAAAAACGGCATGAACATCGATTTGTTTGAAACGATGCCGGGGTGCGTATTCCGAAATGCGCAGGATTTGATTCAAAACCTGAAGGCGGGCGCGTACAACCACGAAGCATTGGAAAACTACCGCAGAAGGTATCTGCCGGAAAATCTCGGAAGCTCGACGAAACAGATTTGCAAATTGATTCGGGAACATTTGAACTGACGGCAAGAGGCAGTAATAAACGAAACTAAAATATTTCAGAAAACGAGGATAAGGCATGGATTTTTTCAAATTCAGCAGATGGGCAATTAAAAAAATGAAGCTGGTGCTTCTGTATTTTCGGAGGATTCTCTTTGCGAAGAACCATTTTAAATGCCCGTTTTATAAGAAAATCAGAGCGAACCTGAGCGGAGGTTTTTTGGCGGACCAGTGGATGCTCTACGATTTTGACCATAATGACAGGCACGAATATCTGTCGGAATTCGACTGGTATCGTTCCAGATACATCAATGAACCGTTTGACTTCGTGTGCAATAATAAAATTGCGTCGGCGGAGATTCTCAAGCAGTATGTGCGGGTTCCGGAAAGCTACATGATAAAAAACAGGGGCTTTCTTTCCAGCTTCCAGAGCGTGGCGATGGAATACGAGGACGCGCTGAATCTTCTGAAGGAAAAAGGAAGTTTCTTCTTTAAACCGTACGGAAAAGGCAAGGGTACGGGCGTTGTCATTATGACATACGACTATGAAAATGACACCCCTTGCATTGATTTGAAGCCGATTACAAAGGAAGAATTTATAAATTATCTGAAAAAGCACGATGACTGGTTCTTAAGCGAAGCGATGAAGCAGCATCACTTCTTGGATGAAATTTATGACAAGACCGTCAACACGATTCGATTTATCACACTGAAGGATCCGAAAACGCATCAGTTTAAGGTCTTCTTTGCGGTGCAGAGGATCGGAACGAAGGAGACCATCCCGGTTGACAACGGAAGCCGAGGCGGGCTGGTAGCAAAGATTGACCTTGAAACGGGAATCCTCAGCGAAGCCAGATGTCTGCACAACCGCAATGTTTACAAAGTTCATCCGGATTCGGGAGCACCGATTGAAGGCGTGCAGGTTCCGAACTGGCAGGAGATGAAGGCGGATATGCTTGAGCTGGCGAACAAACTGCCGTATATGCATTTTATCGCATGGGATATTTTGATTACCGAAGAGGGACACTGCATTATTGAAGCGAATACTTCATCGGGCGTGAATATCATTCAGCTCTGGGGCGGACAGCGCCACAAGGAACTCGGCGATTTTTACCGTTATCACGGCGTTATCAAGAAATAGACCGGCAGACTTTGTGCCGGGGCAGAGGAAAAACTATGAAATATATCATTATGGCTGACGGCAAGGGAACGCGCTGGCAGAACTATAACGACATACCCAAGCACCTGATTGAAATCGGCGGCGAAACACTGCTTGGAAGAACGGTCAGACTTTTAAGGGAAAACGACCCGGAGAGTGAGGTTATCATCACTTCTCACGATGCGCGTTACGAAATCGAGGGTGCGGTGCGCTACGAGCCGAAGAACAACAATCTGGAAATCGACCGCTTTACAGAGGAGCTGATTGCGGACGGCGTATGCTTCCTCTACGGCGACACTTATTATTCAGAGGAGGCGGTGTGCACAATTGCCGAAACGGAGGCTGAGGATATTCTCTTTTTCGGAAATACGAAAGCCATCGTTGCCATTAAGGTTGCGGACGGAGGGCTTTTCAAGCGGCATGTGGATCGGGTCAGACAGCTTTATTTAGACGGAAAAATTGAAAAATGCATCGGATGGCAGGTATATCAGTCTTTCATGGGACTGCCGTTCGGTGAAAAAAAAATAGATGCAAAATATGTTTTACTGAAAGACGGAACAGAGGATTTTAACTCCCCTGAGGACTATAACAGGAGGAAACGCAAAGAATGGGATTAAAAAAACTGGTTGTAAACGCGCTTGCGCTCGGCCCGACTTCACGAGGCTTTACGGGAGGCGAAGCAAGACGCTGGGTGCGTGAGGTTTACAGGCATAAAACGAGAAACTACGGCTTTTCGCGCAGAGAGACGAATTGGGCGATTCGTCACGGCTTCATGCCGGAACAGGTCGCAAAGCTCGGCATCAACGACGAAAACGTCAAGGACTATATTTCGGCAAAGGACTATGCTTATCTGCGCCCGCTGAACGGAACCTACAGCAAATGGATTACGGACAAAGTAACGATTCATACCATTTTCAAGCCGTTCCGCAAGGACATGCCGATTGTGTATTATCAGATCAGCAAACGCTATGATGAGACGACGGTTACGCCGCTTGCAGATGACAGTCTGGGCTATACTTTCAAAGAAATGTTTGATTTTATCCGCACGCAGGGCGAGGTGACCCTGACTCCTGCAAACGGAATTTCGGCGTCTACGATTGTGTATAAAGAAGGAAGCTTTTGGTTTGACGACAAAAAACTTTCGGAAGAGGCTTTGGAAGAAAGTCTGTCGCAGTATCGCTCCACTGTGGTCATTCGCGAGAAGGTCAGAACCAGTGACATTACAGATAATGCGGTGCTGAATCTCATTGTCTTTAACGAGTTTGGGGACAACCCTGTCATTGGCGATGCATTCTTCGTATTTGACGAATATGAAAGAAAACCGGTCAGAACGGTTGAGCAGAGGAAAGCTGACAGCCTCGAAGAAGAGGATGTGGAGGACGACAGATACCGTGACATCAAGGCAGAGCCGGCATACGAGATGACCGGCACATGGCGCGGAAAGCCGATTCCACACTGGGATGAGATTAAAGATGTGATTAACCGGCTTTGCGTTTTCGTACCGCAGCTTGAGTTTTTCGGCATGGAAATCGTAATCAATGAAGATGGATTTAAAATTGTCCGGATGATGAATCAGCCGGATTATCCGACCTGCAAACCGTTCAGCAAGGAAACCAGTGCTTATCTTGAACGCAAGGTAGCGCAGAAAAAAGAGGCCTATGTAAAAGGCGGAACGCGCCTTGCCAGAGGCGCGAAAAAGGTGAAACTGAAGGTTCGTGCGCGTTTTGCGAAGATGTTCTATCCGAAGGGCCTGATTCCGTATCTGAGCATCCGCTGGATCAGCGACGTGTGGAAGGACTTCACGACAAACAAAGATACCACTTTCGGACAGAAAATGTGGGCATATCGTCACGGTTTCCTTTCCTACCGACTTTTACAGTATGGAATTACCAAGGAAAATCACGAAGAGTTTATCTCGGATTTCGAATATAAGTGGCTGCGGCACATCAATCCGAAGTACCGGAAATGGATGGAAGACAAGATTACGGTAAAATATGTATGCTCGGATTACAACGAATGTTTCCCGGAATACTATTACCATATCATCTGCAAAAATGGAAACAATAAAGTGATTTCCATGATGGACCTTCCGGAGGGCTATACCAACAGCTTCGAAGATATTTTCAAACTCGTTGAAGAGAAAGGCGTGCTGGCGCTGAAGCCTGACGAAGGCTCGCACGGGGACGGATTCTATAAGTTCACCTGTGAAGACGGAAAATATCAGCTTAACTATGAGGATGTTACGAAACAGCAGGTTCTCGACATCCTTGAAGATATTGAAAATCAGTACCTCGTTACCGAATACATCAATATGTGCGACGAGCTGAAGGCCGTTTATGACGGAGCGGTAAACACGGTCAGAATGATTGTGTTCAAGAAGGATGGGCGCGAGCCGCAGATTGGCAATGCCTATGTGCGTTTCGGCTCCAAAGCGACCGGAGCGGTTGACAATGTGGGCGCGGGCGGCATGACGGCAACGATTGATGTGGCGACAGGACATTTCCACGATGCGAAAATCGTGCTCAGCAACTCGATTGAGGACTGCCCGATTCATCCGGATACCGGCGTCACGATTGATGGCTATCTGCCGCATTGGGAAGAGGTTAAGAAACAGGTTTTAGATGTGACGCGCTCCATCAAGCAGCTTGAATTCTTTGGCGTGGACTTAGCCGTAACAAACGAAGGCATTAAGTTCCCTGAAATCAATCGTTTCCCGGACTATCCGGCAGTTGAAAAATACACGAAACCTACGAGAGAGTATTTGCTCTATAAATTGGAAGGCAAAAAACGCTACTTTGGCTACGATAAAAAGAAAAACAGGACGCTTGTCCACCTTCCTGAGAGGAGATAATTTTGAGTGCATTAAAAGAGATTATAAACGACCATATCACATACCGCGGGCAGCTTTGGAAACTCGCAAAGGCGGACATGAAGAAGACCTACAGCGGCGCGGTTTTAGGATGGGCGTGGGCGATTATCAGACCGGCGATTTTAATCTTCGTCTTTTGGTTTGCGTTTACGCTCGGACTGCGAAAAGGCGGCGCGGTAGACGGTTATCCGTTCTTCCTCTGGCTGATTGCAGGTATGATTCCGTGGTTCTATATGAGGGATATGATTACCGGAGGCGCAAACTCCATACGGCGGTATCGCTATCTGGTAACGAAGATTAAATTTCCGATTGCGACGATTCCAACCTTTATCAGCATGGCAAACCTCGGGGTGCATATCGGCCTGATGGTAATTCTGACAGCGATTTACGCGGGCTTTGGCTATATGCCGACGATTTACTACCTGCAGCTTCCGCTTTATATGCTGATGATGTTCGCCTTTTTCACGGTATGGGGGCTGTTTGCGGGACTGCTTTCGGCAATCAGCCAGGACTTTCTGAATCTGGTAAAATCGCTGGTACAGGCGCTTTTCTGGCTTTCGGGAATTTTGTATGACGCCAATTCTATCAGTCAGCATTGGATTCGCAATATTTTGCTCTTTAATCCGGTTACGCTGATTGTAAACGGCTACCGAAATGTGTTAATTAAACATGAGTGGTTTTGGGAGCATCCTTCTGAACTTCGCAATTTTGCGATTGTTTTGGTGATTATGGTGATTTTGGCAGTCTGGGCATATAAAAAATTGAAAAAAGACATCCCGGATGTGCTTTAAAAATTTAAGACATGCCTTTGCTGACCGAGGAGAATTTTTATGAGTAAAACGGTAATTGAGTTTAAACATGTGACGAAGATGTATAAACTCTTCAAAAATGACAAACAGCGCTTCAAGGCGGTGTTCAGCAAAAATACGAAATATAAAAAGAAGATAGCGGTAAACGACTTGTCTTTTCAGATAAAAAAGGGTGAGTCGGTGGCGCTTTTCGGAAAAAACGGCGCAGGAAAATCGACGATTCTTAAGATGATTACGGGGGTAACCTATCCAACGGAGGGTGAAATCATCGTGGACGGAAGAGTCAGCGCGCTGCTGGAGCTTACGGCAGGCTTCGACCCTGAATTTACGGGTCGCGAAAATATATATTTCCGGGGACAGCTCATGGGGCTGACGACGGCAGAAATCCGGGAACTGGAGGATGACATTATCGATTTTGCGGATTTGGGCGATTATATCGACCAGCCGACGAGAACCTACTCCAGCGGAATGAAGGCCAGACTGGGGTTTGCGATTAATTCAAGCATTCGGCCGGAAATTTTGATTGTGGACGAGGCACTCAGCGTAGGGGACAGTGAATTTAAGAAAAAGTGCATAGACAGAATCAACAAAATCGTGAATGAAGAGGATGTAACTTTCTTATTTGTTACGCACTCAACCGGAGTTGCAAAGTCTTTCTGCAAGAGAGGCCTTGTCATGCGGCAGGGAAAGCTTCTCTTTGACAGTACGATTGATGAAGCAATTGATTATTATAAGAAAACATTGGAAGAGGATGAAAAAAAGAAAAAGAAAGGCAGGGGGATTTTTGAACAATGAGTAGAGCGGATAAAAAAGAAAAGCCGATTTTCTCCGGAAAACATGACGGCAAAAAAAGTCTGAAACAGAAGATAAAAGAAATGCAGACATGGAAAAAAGTTACCATTCTGGTTGTTTTAGTGCTTTTGCTCGCAGCGCTGATTGTAGGCATTGTCGCGTACAGCTACATGAACAGTCTGGTGGACAAGATGCATGAGCCGACGCCGGAAGATTACGATTTGTCGCTGGTTGATGTGGACGGCTATATCAATATTTTGCTTTTGGGTGTGGACAGCAGAGACATGGACAACATAAAGGGGACCCGAAGCGATATGATTATGATTGCCAGCATCAATAAAGACACCAACGATGTTAAGCTGACATCGGTATACAGAGATACTTATTTGAAACTGGGCGATACTTCGACCTATGATAAAATTACCCACGCTTGTGTTTACGGCGGTCCTGAAATGACGATGAAATCGCTGAATCAGGCGATGGATCTGAATCTCAGCAACTATGCGGTTGTAAACTTTAAGACGGTTGCGGATGTGGTAGACGCTGTAGGAGGCATTACGGTCGATGTGCAGGATTATGAAATCTACCAGCTTAATAAATACACAAAGCAGACAGCACACAACATCGGAAAGAAAAAATACAATTTGGTTACTGCAGCGGGAACACAGACGCTGGAAGGCGTACAGGCAGTTTCTTACGGCAGAATCAGAAAAGGCGTGGGAGACGATTTTAAGCGTACCGAGAGAATGCGCATCGTTGTAAGCAAAGTATTTGAAAAAGTAAAGACGATGCCTTTCAGTAAGGTGAAAAAGCTGATTGATATGGCTGTTCCGCAGGTGCAGACCAATCTGAAGATGAACGATATTTTAGCACTCGGAATCAGGCTGCCGAGCTACTCGATTTCGTCGGGCGCGGGCTGGCCTTATCAGTGGACAACGGGAATGATTAATAAAGTTTCCTATGTTTTCCCGAACGGCATGGCGAATAATACGACCGAATTCCATAAAGAAGTTTTCGGACAGGAGGACTATGTTCCTTCCGCTACGGTTACGGCAATCAGCAATGAGATTGCAGCCAGAATCGCAAATGCCCGGGCAAACAATGAAATAAAGGGAGAAAAGAAGGGCGAAAGCAAGAAGGATACGACATCGGATACGAAGACTCCGGAGGAACCGGTTACACCGGAAGAACCGGATGTTGTGGACGATCCTGACGACCCGAATTACAATCCGGGAGGAGACAATCCGGCGCAGCCGACAACCCCGACGGAGCCAACGACACCGACGGATCCAACAACTCCAACGGAACCGACGACGCCAACCGAGCCAACAACTCCAACGGAACCGACGACACCGGATAATGGGACAAGTACATCCAATACGGGAGATACCGGGCAACAAGGCACCTGAAACGGGGCCGGAACCGGCAGAACAATTCCGGATGATTTTTGAGGCGTACCTCTTTTGTGCGCAGTAAAATAAATTTTGAAAATAAAAGAAGCAGAGGTAGGAAAAATGGCAAAGGAAAAATTAAACTGGGAAGATGAACAGATAAGACATACTTACAGACATACAGCATCACATATTATGGCGCAGGCAATTCAGCACCTGTGGCCGGACACAAAGTTTGCAATCGGTCCGGCAATCGAAAACGGATTCTACTATGACATGGAATCCGAACATAAATTTGTCGAAGAAGATTTCCTGAAAATTCAGAAGGAAATGAAGAAAATTGTACAGCAGAATCTTCCGCTTGAGAGAACCGAAGTATCAAGGGAAGAAGCACTCAAGTTCTTCAAGGAAAGAAATCAGGACTATAAGGTTGAACTGATTCAGGACCTTCCGGAGGATGCAGTAATTACAATGTATACACAGGGAGATTTCACGGATCTTTGTGCAGGTCCGCATATGCAGTCAACCGGACAGATTAAAGCATTCAAGCTGATGAGCGTTGCGGGCGCTTACTGGAGAGGTGATTCCGACAGACCGATGCTGCAGAGAATTTATGCAACCGCTTTCCCGTCGCAGGAAGAACTGGATGCATATATTAACATGATTGAAGAAGCAAAGAAGAGAGACCACCGTAAACTCGGCCGTGAACTCGGATTGTTCGCATTCCGTGATGAGGCTCCGGGATTCCCGTTCTATCTGCCGAAGGGCATGATTCTCAGAAACGCTCTCATCGACTACTGGAGAGAGGTTCACAAAAAATGGGATTATGTTGAAATCTCAACACCGCAGATTATGAAAAGAACCCTTTGGGAAACTTCCGGACACTGGGATCACTACAAAGAAAACATGTACACGACGGTTATCGACGGCGAAGACTTCGCAATCAAGCCGATGAACTGCCCGGGCAGCATTCTTGTTTACGACTTGGAACCACATTCCTATCGTGACCTGCCGCTCAGATTCGGTGAACTGGGTATCGTTCACCGTCACGAACTTTCCGGAGCGCTTCACGGCATGTTCCGTGTAAGATGTTTCACACAGGATGACGCACATATTCTGCTTGCGAAGGATCAAATTCAGAGCGAAGTAACCCGTATTGCACAGCTTCTCGACGAAGTATATTCGGTATTTGGACTTTCTTACAAAATCGTACTCTCAACTATGCCGGAAGACCATATCGGAACGCGTGAAGATTGGGAAAAGGCAGAGAATGCGCTTGCGGATGCAATTACTTCCATCGGCAAGGAATATGAACTGAATCCGGGAGACGGCGCTTTCTACGGTCCAAAGCTTGACTTCCATGTAAAGGATTCTCTTGGAAGAACATGGCAGTGCGGCACGATTCAGCTCGACTATCAGCTTCCGGGAAGATTCAACCTTGAGTATACAGGTTCTGACGGACAGAAACATACTCCGGTTATGATTCACCGTGTTGTATTCGGCTCCATCGAAAGATTCATCGGCGTAATCACGGAGCATTTTGCAGGAAAATTCCCTCTGTGGCTGGCTCCTGTACAGGTGAAACTCCTGACTGTAACGGAAAAATTCGTTCCTTATGCAAAGGAAGTTGCAGACAGACTCGAAGCTTGCGGCATCAGAGCTGAACTCGACGACAGAAACGAAAAAATCGGTTATAAGCTCAGAGAAGCGAGAAACCAGAGAGTGAACTACATCTGCGTAATCGGCGAAAGAGAAGCCGAAGCCGGAACCTTAACGGTTCGTTCCAGCAAAGCCGGCGAACTTGGAGAAATGTCTGCAGAAGAATTCACCGAAAAACTGCTTGAAGAAATCAAGACAAAAGCAATGTAATATTCAAGGCGAGGTACGACTGAAGAAGCTGTACCGAAAGAAACGCAAAATTTGGCGGAAAATGTCGAACCATTTTTCGCCTTTTTTCTTGGAAATGTGACATAATTAAGAAAACGCTAAAGTTTGAAGCCGCAGGTGAAGGGAAAAGGTGACTCAATGGAAAAATACATACCTTTAATCAATCAAAAGGAATGCTGCAAAATTTGGCTTAATGATATTCTTTATTTGGAAAACGAAGCGAGAAAAATTCACATCGTAACAACAAAAGGAACTTACTGTAAGTATGCCAAACTTTCAGAGTTAGAGCCTTATTTCAGAGGGGAGACACGCTTTTTTTCGGCAATGAAAAGACTGATTATCAATTTCGACCATGTCCGTGCCATGAAAAATCAAGTTATCTATTTTAATAACGGAACGGAGTATTCGCTTGGACGCGCAAATTATCTCAGGACGAAGCAGAAATTTGTTGGCTATCTAAGAAGCTTGTAGTGACAAGAGGTTTTTTGCAGGTAGAAACCATTGCAGTATCTGAAAAACTTGCAGAAAGCGGAAAAATATTATGTTAAAAAGCTTGCGGAGAAAGGCATTTTATTGTATAATTCAATGTGGTGCGTCTTGCAAAGAAGCATCGAAAATAATTTAGCACACCGCTCCTTTGAGATGGTTGCCGCAACTTCCTGAAATAAGGATGCATATCGGCTTTTAACGGCAGGCAGGGTTCTGCACAGGTGAAAGCCGGCAGGCG